>JAAWAD010000036.1 GCA_022791995.1 Lawsonibacter sp. | reverse complement strand
CTGCATAGCCTGGGACAGCATGATGGGGCCCCCGCGAAAGCCCAGCCCGCACAGCGGGCGGGTTTCGTGGGGAAAGCCGGAGTAAGGAAGCGAACGCAGTTTTCGCCGTAAGGCGGAAACGGAGTTGAGCGGACTTTGCGACGGCGCGGCCCAGGCGAACCAGGTGCCCCAGGGCGTGCTCCAGTAAGCGGGCACAGTTGTTCAATCCCCAGCATCGACCCAGAACCGAGAGGGGGCCGGGCGTCGCCCGGCCCCCTTTTTGAAGATAGGAAAGGAATCCGTTTATGACTTCTATAGAAATTGCCCGCAAGCTGGCGGAGCTGGGGCAGGAAAAGGACGCCTGCACAGCGTACACGCTGGCCATTCATGAGGGCGCCGGGCAGGAGCCCGCCGTCGAGATGGAGGCGGCGCTGTACATTCTCCAAAACGGGGGAGATTATAAGGTGGCGTACAGCACCTTTGTGGACCTGCACCGCCGGGGCTGTTTTCCAGAGGACTGCCTGTCCGTGATGACTCACGCCTTTTACCAGCCGAATATCAAGCTGCTGAAGACCCGCTATCAGAACAACTGTAAACTTTTAGAGAAGTACCCCTATTTGTTCCGAAAGGATTTCTTGGACTTTGAATTTCTGCCCATCCGCTTTTATCCCTATGACGATAACCGCTTCACGCCGTTTTTCCAGGAGCGCTTTGGAGACTTTGTGGACCTGAAAAAGCCGGTGGTGAGCCGGAACTTTTTTCATGACTTAGAAAATCCCATCCTGGCAAAGGATGTTTATTCCCAGTATGAGCTGGAATATTTAAACGACAATGTGCGCAAAAGCGAGTATGTTGCCAAGGAAAATCACATCTACCTCCACTACACAAGCTGGGTGGAGTTCTGCTCCTACTTGCAGTGTCTGAATCTGCGCCCCCTGCTGGAGGACGAGAAGTTTGTCTTTTTGATTGAGGACGAGGAGGAACAGTACCCCATCAATTTTCAGGAGCGCTTTGGGATTTCCTATGCGCACCACTCCGTCAAGCCCGTGGGCATTCGAGAGGTCAACCGCCTGATCTGGCACACCCAGCTGTCCAGCGGCAACGGCGGCGACTTTTTCAACGAGATATTCGACGTCCACCCCAACCTGCTCATGGTCTCCTCCCTGATGTTTGACAACGTGAAGGAGAACGTGGAAAACGTCAGAAAAATCATGGACAAGGCCCGCAGCACCCGAGAGGCGGTGCAGCTGCTGCCGGAGTGGGATGCCCGAATTGTGGAGGAGCTGTACCTTCTGTGGGACCGCACTGAGAAGGATATTCTGGTGGCCTGGTTCCTCCAGCACGCGGAGGACCACGAGAGAAAGTACGCGCCCTATCTGGACCGCGCCGCCCGGATTGCGCCTGCCCTGTTTTTCCAGCCCCACTTCTCCAACATGATCTACCAGCTCCACGTGGACAGCAAGGGGCGGACCATGCTGGAGTCAGAGCAGTATGAGTCGGTGCGGACCTCCCCTCTGTTCCGCAATTTCAAGTACATCAAGACCTTTACCCCCCTGCGCCGCTTTACCACCAGCTATGGCAGAACCGTGCGCTTTATGAGCAAGCAGCTGGAGGAGCACATGGCCAAAGCAGAGGCGGAGCCGAAGAGCGCCAAAACGGCAGTGGTGATTCCTGATGTGGTGTCCCAGCGGGTGCTGAACCGCAGCTTCATGATTGACTGGCAGGACCGCCTGTACGCGGACAGCGTTCTGGTGCGCTTTGAGGACGGAAAGCTGAATCCAACGGCAACCTTTACCGCGCTCGCCGCCTTTTTGGACCTGCCCTATACCCAGACGATGACCTACTGCTCTCTGGACGGGGAGATTGACCCCCAGGAATTTGCCCATACGGTGCGCGGCTTTGACCTGACGCCTGTTTACCGCACAAACGATGAGTACGCCACGGACGCTGAGCGGGCCTACATCGAATTTTTCCTTCGGGACGCCTATGAATTTTATGGGTATGACTTTCAGTATTATGATGGCGGGGCCATGGACGAGGAAAAGGTGAAGGAGCTGGTGGAAGGCTTCACCATTCTCAACGGCTGGATGCGGCACGGGTGGCGCACGGTCTATGAAAACAACGTGGTGAAGGTAGAGGGAGCCACGGACGGGGAGAGCGTGCAATGCTCCATCCAGGAGCAGCTGGTGGAGCAGCAAATCAAAAATACGGACGAGAACCGCATGAAAAATTCCCGGGTGCTCCTGCGCGGGCTGCGTTTTATCAACCGGAACGGCCAGCCGCTGCACATGATGCCGAAGCTGGAGCTGGACCCGGCGCTGCTGGAGCAGCCGCTCTATCACTGAGCCAGCGGGAGGGAGCAAACGATGAAACCGTTTACCATGTATATCATTGGCTTGAGCGGCAGTGGAAAATCCACCCTGGCGGAAGCGCTGGCCGAACGGCTGCACAAAAAGGGTGCACCTGTTGAGGTGATTGATGGGGATGTTCTGCGCCAGGAGCTGGGGGATATGTTCGGGTACACCAGAGAGGACCGTATCAAACAGGGCCGCGTTGGCTGGGTTCTGGCAAGGCATCTGAACCGCAACGGAATTTCTGTTCTGATTGCCGCGACAGCAGGCTGCCAGGACGTGCGGGAGCGTGCGCGGGAGTTTATCGGCGAGGGCTATTTGCAGGTCTATCTGGACTGCCCGATTGAGGAGTGCATCCGAAGGGATGTGAAGGGCTATTACAAGGATGTCAGTAAGCTGAAAAACTTTTATGGGATTGACATGAAATATGATGTTCCAGAGGATTCCGAGCTTACGGTGGATACTGTCCATCTGAGCGTAGAGCAATCGGCCGGGCAGGTTATGTCCTACTTGGAAGAGAATGGATTTTGCTGAGCGTTGCATGGAAGGAGCGGGCATAGATGGTAATTGGCTATACAGCCGGTGTATATGATTTATTCCATATTGGTCATCTGAAACTGCTGAAAAACGCAAAGGGCATGTGCGATAAGCTGATTGTCGGTGTGACAACAGACGAGCTGGTGCCCTACAAGGGAAAAGCGCCAATCATCCCCTTTGACGACCGGATTGAGATTGTACGCAGCATCCGGTATGTGGATGCTGCAATCCCCCAGGGGGATATGGACAAGCTGACCATGTGTAAAAAGCTGGGTGCCGAGCTGCTTTTTGTCGGCGATGACTGGTATGGCACGGAAAAGTGGCAGACATATGAACAGGACTTTGCCGCGGCAGGAATCCGAATCCTGTACTTTCCCTACACCCACGGCGTCTCCTCCACCATCATCAAGCACACCCTGGAGAGCGCGCACGAGGCCGGCGTGGGGACGCTGAAGCCCCGCTATGAGGTAAAGCAGGCGGAGCTTCTGAAGCAGAGAGCAGGCGAGGCCCCTTGATTCAGAAAGGCGGTAGCGTATGAAGGTTATCATGTTTGGTGCGGGCGCCTCTGCCCGTATGCTGTACCATGAGGTCATAAAAAAAGACACCGTGGTTGCGTTTGCGGACAACGACCCCGAAAAGTGGGGGAAGGCGCTCTTTGATGTGACAATTTACAAGCCGGAAAAGTGCCTGGCCGAGATGCAATACGACGCAGTTATCATTTCGGCCTTCTGCGGCTTGGAGGAGATCCGCCAGCAATGCCAGTCGTTGGGTGTGCCGCAGGAGAAAGTCATCACATCCTTTTTTGACGCCTCCCGGGAGAGCCGCAAGGTATTTTTGAAAAACCTCGCCCCAATCCTGGCCGGGTATGAGCAGGAGGCGGCTGTTGCGGAGGCTGGCGTATATAAGGGAGAGTTTGCGCAGTGGATCAATCTCTATTTCCCGGATAGAACGCTGCACCTGTTTGACACCTTTGAAGGCTTTGACCAGCGGGACCTGTCCGTGGAGATGGAAAACGCCTTCTCTGAGGAGCGGGAGGGCCATTTCCGCGAGACCTCTGTGGAGCTGGTGATGGGGCGGATGCCGTTTCCGGCGCAGTGCAGGGTTCACAAGGGCTACTTCCCAGACACAGCGGCCGGCCTGGAGCAGACGTTCTGCTTTGTCAATCTCGACCTGGATCTGTATTTGCCGATTTACCATGGTTTGCGCCTGTTCCAGGATAAAATGACAGAGCACGGGGTGATTCTTGTTCACGATTACTTTTCGTCGGGCTACAAGGGGGCCAGGGCGGCGGTTGACCAATTTCTGGCGGAATGCGGCGGGCGGATCGACAAATTTCCCATTGGAGACGACGCCAGCATTTTGTTGTCGGGCAGGTGGAAAGCAACAGCACAGCAGGGAGGCTGAACATGGTTGATAAAAATTTTTGCATGAGCTCTTATTTGGCGTTTCGATATGTCGAGGACAGCGGCAAGGACTTTTTTGAGGGGATCCACCATGAAACATTCAAGCCCATTCCAGACCGGGAGAGGCGGGCGGTCGCAGCGCCAGATGAGATTGACCGCATCATTCAGGAGCAGATGGACGCCCTTTCGGGAGAGAAGCTGGGATTGATGCTGTCTGGGGGCATGGATTCTGCAATCCTGGCCTGTTATATGCGGGGCTGCGACGCATACACCTTTCGGTTTCTGGGCGGAGCGTACCAGCAGGAGGAGCTGCACCGCGCCGAATATTACGCCGCGCAGAACGAAATGCGGTTGCACTATGTGGACGTCAGCTGGGAGGCGACGGTAGAGCCCCATCTGGAGACGGTGCTTCAGGCAAAGGGGGCCCCTGTCCACTCGATTGAGCCGCAGATCCGGCAGGCCGCCCTTCAGGCCAAACAGGATGGCGTCACGAGAATGGTGATTGGAGAGAGCAGTGACCTTATTTTTGGCGGGATGGACCAGCTGCTGGCCTGCGACTGGAGCTTGGACGGGTTTATGAAACGGTATATGTTTACAGACCCGGCAGCGGTTCTGCGTGAGCCTGTGGATATGCGGTATCTTTTCGAGCGGTATCGCCTGGAGGGGGATAAAATCGACTTTCTGCGCTTTATGGACCATGTTTTCTCGATTGAAAGCTCCAGCTCCTACCTGAACGCCTTCCAGACAGCCGGGCTGCCTTACACAGACCCCTATGCTGTGCTGAAAATGCGGGATCCCCTGGATTTGAATCGGGTCCGCAGCGGCGAGGCGAAGTACCTGATTCGGGCGCTCTTTGCAAAGAAGTACCCGGATATCCCCATTCCGGCAAAAATCCCTATGCCCCGTCCGGTGGATGCCTATTTTGAGAACTGGGAGGGCCCCGTCCGCCACGAGTTCCAAAAGGGGCTGGATATGAAGCAGTTTTCCGGCAATCAAAAATGGCAGCTGTACTGCCTGGAAAAATTTCTTGATCTGCATGAGCCAGAAGAAGAGGCGGGGTAAAACACCCTGCCTCTTCCTCATTTCGATTGCCCGCCGCTCAGGATGTCCTGTAGAGTGGCAAACAGCTTATCCACGTCAATGGGCTTACCCAGGTGGCCGTTCATACCGGCGGAGAGAACGCGCTGGCGGTCCTCCTCAAAGGCGTTGGCCGTCATAGCCACAATGGGAAGGCGGGCCAGCCGCGGGTCCGCCATGGCCCGGATCGTCTTGGTGGCCTCGATGCCGTCCATAACAGACATCTGGATATCCATAAGGACCAAATCGTAGGGGGCCTCCAGGGAGCGGCAGACCTTCTTCACCGCCTCGGCTCCGTCCGAGGCCACCTCCACTGTACAGCCGGCCTCCTCCAGAATGGTCATAGCAATTTCCTGGTTCAGCTCGTTGTCCTCAACCAGCAGGATGTGCCAGTCGGTGAACTGCTGCGCATGGGAGACAGCCGGCGCTTCCGGGGCGTCAGGGGCCTCGCTGAGGCGGAAGGGAAAGGTGCAGGTGAAGGTGCTGCCCCGCCCCTGCTGGCTTTCCACCGCAATTTGGCCCTTCATCAGCTGAACCAAGTTTTTGGTGATGGACATCCCCAGCCCGGTCCCTTGGATGCCGCTGACGGTGGAGGTCCGCTCCCGCTCGAAGGACTCGAAGATATGCTCCAGAAATTCCGGGGTCATACCGATGCCGGTGTCCTGGATTCTGAATTCATAGATGGCAGTGTCCGCAGTATCTCCGGGCCGTTCCACTGCGGAGATAAAGATATCCCCGCCGGCGGGCGTAAATTTCAGGGCATTGCTCAGAATGTTCAGCAGCACCTGGTTCAGCCGCAGCTGGTCGCAGATCACATAGGGGTGAACCAGGGCACGGTCATCCATGTGGAGATTCAGCCCCTTGGCCTCCAGGTCGGCCCGGATCATGGACTGAAGGTCATACAGGGCCTGCGGAAGACAGCAGGCCGTCTCATCAATCACCACCCTGCCGCTCTCAATCCGACTCATATCCAGCACGTCGTTAATGAGACTGAGAAGGTGGTTGGAGGAGGCCGCAATCTTGCCCAGATAGTCCTTCACCAGCTCCCGGTCGTCCAGATGAGTGGCGGCCAAATTGGTGAAGCTGATGATGGCGTTCATAGGGGTTCGGATGTCGTGGGACATATTGTTGAGGAACATCGTCTTGGCCTGAGAGGCCCGCTGAGCCTTGGCCAGCGCTTCCTCCAGGAGCTTATGCTACTCCTGAAGCTTTTCGCTGGTCTCTTTTCGCTCTGTAATATCCACAAACATGCCCACATAGGTGATGGGCGTGCCGTCCCCCCCGGAGAGCTTGCCTGTGGCCCGGAACCAGCGATAGCCCCGGTCCTTGGTCAAAAGGCGGTATTCCACATTGTAAAGCTTTTTGCCAGTGTAGTCCTCGATCGTGGCATAATGTTCCTTCAGAACCCGATCATGGTCCTCGGGGTGGAGCAGATCCGACCAGGAGGATAAGACGTTTGGAAAATCCTCCTCGTCTTGATAGCCGATTATCGTGCGGAAATCCTGGCTCCAGAAGACGCTGACCATCTGCCCCTGACGGTCAAATTCCATAGTTCACATCCCGGAACAGAGAATCTCATGTACCAGCTTCAGCGCTGTGGTCTCGTGCTCCAGCGCTTCCAGCGCCTCCAGCCGCTCTTGAGCCAGCTGGGCTGTTTCGGCGTCGTCAATTTCTTTCAGGTGCTTTTCGGTAGCGTCTTCGACAAAGACGTAAAAGAGGTTTCCGTATCGGTTGGAATGGACAAAATGCCCATAGTCTCCAATCCACCGCACAGCGCCGTCCTTCCGAATGATGTGGTATTCCACATGGTCCAGGTCATTACCGTGGGTGAAAATCTGCTGCCGGATGCTCTGCCGGGCCGCTTCCACATCCTCCGGGTGGACCAACCCATGAAATGTATAGCCAGTATATACCTGAAATTCTTTCAGATTCTCGCAGCCATATATCTGGAACAGCGCCTGGTTGGCGTAGATCAAACGCTCTTCCTCGTCGGCGTGATAAATGAAAAAACCGCCAGGCATTCCTGCGGTGATCTGCTCGATAATGGGAAAAGTCTGCTCGCTGAGAATCAGAGAGCGCTACGCTTTCTGTTCGTGCTTCATAAGAGCTCATCCGCCCTTTCTGTTGTATGAGGATTGACGCCCTGCTGATGGAACAGTTTTTTCAGCCTGGTTCGCCCTGTTCAACAATGATTGTTTCTGTGGTACCATACTCCCGCCGCAATTTCAATTCCATCCTCATGTTTTTCTGCAATTTGTCTGGTACTTCTGCACTCTGAAACAGAAAACAAGCCAATTTAGGCCTTGATTTTTTCCTCCTCATGTGGTAAACTAAAAAATCAATTCATCTATGAATGGCCCATTATAGGCGGGAAGGGAGGCGCCCACCGTGGCAGAATCCGTGAAAATCATTGCAAAAAACAGTAAGGCCTACCACGACTACTTTGTAGAGGAAAAATTCGAGGCCGGTATTGAACTGGCGGGCACCGAGGTCAAGTCCATTCGCCTGGGGAATATCAATCTGAAGGACTCCTTTTGCATCATCAAGGACGGTCAGTTGTCCGTTTTGAGTATGCACATCAGCCCCTATGAGAAGGGGAATATTTTCAACAAGGAACCACGCCGCCCCCGCCGCCTGTTGATGCACAAGCGGGAGATTATGCGGCTCTTTGGTCGGATCAAGCAGGACGGCTACGCCCTGATCCCCCTCTCGGTCTATTTCAAGGGACCGCGGGTCAAGGTGGAAATCGGCCTGGCCAAGGGCAAAAAACTCTATGACAAGCGGGAATCCGCCGCCCGGCGGGACGCCAAGCGAGAAATGGACCGGGCCATGAAAACTCGAACCCGGTGACACACACCTTTGCCGACCCTGGACTGACCGTCCCGGACAGTTTTTGCGTAAATAACATCTGTGTCAAGGGCCCTACGATTCGGGCGGAACCGCCCCTGGGAAAGAGCCAGACCTTTTCTGTTCAGGACGCTGCGCGTTTGATTGTGCATTGCCCCAAGGGCAGGAGCTGGGAAAATATTCTGTTGGACGCCCAAGGCCGGACGCTGTGCCGCTTTGGCCTCACGGAGAAAAACGGCGCGGTGTTTCTCCAGTATCTGCTGAATCAGGGAGTGCCCTTCTTTCGCCCGGACGGTCAGCCGCTGGAAATTGTCCACAGTGCAGACGCAGCGTCCGGCCTCCGGTTTACCCTTCCGCTTCGGCACACCGCCCCTGTGGGGATGTGGATCGGCCTTGGGCTGGGCCTTGGACTGGTGTTGCTCCTTGTGGGTGTTCCCGTCACAGCTATGCTTAGCGGTTCTCATATTGAGCGGAACCTGGCCATTGTGCTTGGCACGGCTCTCCTCTCCATCGCCGTCCCCTGGGCCTGCGCACTGGTCAAGGGCCAGCTCTTTCCGCCGGTCCTGATGCTGGACGGAGAGCGGGTGTGGGTGATTCGTGGTCTGGGCCGCCGGGAGCTTCTCCTGGAGGAGATGGACTGTTGCCGCTTCCAGCGCTCGGATGAGTGCTATGTGCTATATGACAAACGGGGCCGGCCTGTCATAAAGTTCAGCACAAGAGACGACTTTGGCCCCCAGCTGATGGATTTTCTGACCAGCCACAATATAAGACTGTGCTCCGGCAAGTGAGCACAAAGAAAGGAACCGAACCATGCCTGACAACAAAAATCCCATTGTCACCATTGAGATGGAGGATGGCTCTGTGATAAAGGCGGAGCTCTACCCCGAGGTGGCTCCCAACAGTGTAAACAACTTCATTTCCCTGATTCAAAAGGGCTTTTATGATGGCCTCACCTTTCATCGGGTGATTCCAGGCTTTATGATCCAGGGCGGCTGTCCCCAGGGCACCGGCATGGGCGGTCCAGGCTACTCCATCAAAGGGGAGTTCTCCCAGAACGGCTTCCAGAATACCTTGAACCACGAACGGGGGGTCCTGTCTATGGCGCGGTCTATGGACCCTGACTCCGCGGGCAGCCAGTTCTTTATTGTGGTTGAGGAAGCGCCTCATCTGAACGGCAGCTATGCTGCCTTTGGACGGGTGCTGGAGGGGATGGATGTGGCCGATGCGATTGTCTCGGTAAAAAGAGACTGGAATGATCGCCCCCGGCTGCCTCAGCGCATGAAAACAGTGATTGTGGATACCTTTGGTGAGGAATATCCTGAACCGGAGAAGATTTGACGCCCCTCTGCCAGTGCCGACAGGTGCACATGGAGCCATAAGGCGGTTTCCCCCTTGAAATGTTACCAAATCGTAACACAATTCGACTGTTGTTTATGCTATACTAAATAAACAGCCTCTAAAAACAGCCTATATGTAAAAGTTTTTCAGCCCCAATTTCTGTAAAATGTAGGCTTTGAAAACGAGGGGGCGTACCGGTTTCGACGGGGATGCAGAAGTAGGAATAGCGGGCGGTGGTGCCTGACCACCCAAAAACAGGCATTCTTTATAAATTAAAGAACAACACAGAATACGCTTACGCTGCCTGATTAAAGGCGGCCGTCTGACCCGGAAGGACCACGAGCCGGAATCAGGCGTCGTTTAGTGGTGAACGTGCGTGCGCTAAGCTTTGCGCGTACCATGTATCATGAAGCTTACCTGACCAGAGGGCGTGACGGCTTGCCCACTGTGACGGGAACAGGGAGAGAAAGACTCCTGCAATAACCGTCTGCGCCCGGAGAAGTTCCTATGGATGTGTTTTCGGACGGGAGTTCAACTCTCCCCGCCTCCACCAGATGGACATTGGACGAACACCTATTATTTTAAGGGCGGTTTTGCCGTAATGGTGTGGCTCTGATGTCAAAACGAGTAGCGGAGGTCAAGGTGTAAAAACCTTGGCCTCCGCTGTTTCTATCCACTTATTCGAT
>JAAWAD010000035.1 GCA_022791995.1 Lawsonibacter sp. | reverse complement strand
GGGGGCCGGGGCTGGCTCCCTGCTTCTTCTATCTTTTCTGTGTTCTCCGGGCTGGTGTTAGAAAGTGCCGTGTGGGGGCTGTCCCTGTTTTGGTTTCTTTAAGTTGGGCATACCTCCCCCGGACACTTCGAGACCATGATTGACCCGAGATGCGACTGTATCGGCGTGGGTGTGACCCATCTATGTGCCGCTCTCAATTAGAGCAAAAAAATCAAAAGGGAGTTTTATTGGACACCTCTTGTTGTAAGCTGGAAGCACAATACGAGATACCATAGTAAAAGGAGGATGTCCTATGAAACATAAAATCGGTTTTTGGAGTGAGATTCAAAGAGATGCCGACCATATTACCCGGCCCAAGGAGGAGGCTACGGTCTCCGTGCCGAAAAGGTCCCTGGTGCAGGTCTATTTCCCTAAACGGGGGATGAATCTGTCCTACTACAACGACCAGTTCGACCTCCAGGTGGGAGATACCGTCTATGTGGACGGCAAGCTGGAGGGCCTGCGGGGGCGTGTAACTGCTGTGAACTACAGCTTCAAGATCAAGCTCTCCGATTACAAGCGGGTGATCGCCGTGGCGGACACCCACATTTCTGGAGAACTCCGCATGGCCGGCTCCCACCTGGTGGCCTTTGATCCCCAAACGATCCCCTACGAGAAAATCATCACCTGGTTCAAGGCCCCGGACAAAGAGGACGACGTCTACGTGTCCGGCAGCGATGACCACGGCTTCCGGTTGGACGACCTCAGCGGGATGAAGGTCACCGGCGCCATTGCGGAGCGTGGACACGACTACCATACAGAGAATCGGGTGGTCTATCTCTGTATGGACCGTGGCCATGGGCGGGGAATTGTGGAGGGCACCTCCCCTTATGAGATTGAGTTTGATTACGGCGGCGGGGAGGTCAAAAACCTCACCTGCGGTTGCTACTGCAGCTATCCCTGCAAGCACGCTTTCGCCGCCATGCTCCAGCTGCGGGAGACGCTGAAACTGCTGGAGGAGCAGGACGGCTTTGATTGGACTGAGGGCGGCTACGTTGCAGCGATCAGCCAAGGTGCTTTTTTCTCCTTTGCTGTGGACGGAAAAACAACCGGCAGTTTTGTGCTTCCGTAACGTCGATGTACACCGCAAAGATTGCATCGCCATATCCTAATGAATAAGGGCGGCGGGTCGAAGCAACAGCCCGCCGCCCCAAAATTTTCTGAAACCCGTCTGTGGTATTTCTGTGGTCAAAAGAAAAATCACCCCAGTTTTCACTGAGGTGATTTCCTTATTGGTGGACCTGAAGGGGATCGAACCCTCGAACCTCACGGATGCGAACCGTGCGCTCTCCCAGCTGAGCTACAGGCCCAAATCAATTCACAATTATGACAACACCATATACTTTGTTACATTATAGCAGATTTTTTTGAATTGTAAAGAGGGAATTTCGTGAAAATTCGGCTGTAGTCATTGGCGGGAATTTTATTGATTTGCTATCTTGACAATGGTTTCTTTTCTTGCTATAATACAGAAAATGTTCAGGGGTTTCCTTGATTTACAAGTTGGAGAGATGGCTGAGCTGGTCGAAGGCGCACGATTGGAAATCGTGTAACGGCTAATACCCGTTCGAGGGTTCGAATCCCTCTCTCTCCGCCACATCGTCGGAGCAAAGCAAACTTTGCTCCGACATTGACATTTTTATAGAAATTTCACCCATTTCTTTGCTCCCCTCTCCAACCCGAACTTGCTGTGTGGGGCTTCGGTTTGGTTTTGGGTACAGACCTGAACGCTGAACGATCTAAAGTGAACATTCGGGCAGCACCGTCTGAACGACACAAGGGAATGCGATATGAGAATTGCCACCTGGAACATCGAACGACTGAAGCATCACAAATTGCTGGAGCGGGTTCTGCTTGCCTGTGAACGGACTCGGGCGGATATCCTTGTGCTTACCGAGACAGACCATCGTGTGAACCCGGATTATCCATACCGTTTTCACACACCTCTGCTGGCAAATATTCATCCCACGCTCTACAGCGCCACCGAGAACAGAGTCTCCATCTACACAAACCTCCAATGCGTCCGGCAGCATAGAACCTGCGACGAGCACACCGCGCTTTGTGTTGAGCTGGAAACTGAAAAAGGCCATTTGCTTGTCTATGGGACCATCATCGGCATTTACGGAAACAGGCACCCCTCATTTCAGAGGTCCTTGATGGAGCAGCTTGACGATATCAAGCGGCTGTCCGCCAGCGGAACGCCGATGTGTATTTGTGGTGACTTCAACTGCAGCTTTTCCGACGGCTACTATTTTACAAAGCAGAGCAAAGAAGCATTGCTCCGCACGTTTTCCGAGCATGGCATTGAGCTGCTTACCAAAAATAAGGCGGAGTGTATCGACCACATTGCTGTCTCGAAGCGCTTTGTCTCCGACAGCGGCATTCAGATTGTGGAGTGGAATCAGGATAAGCGGCTGTCTGACCACAAAGGCATTTCCGTAATTTTTTCGTAGCGGCTCAATCTCTCATTTCCCCCTGGGGGAAGTATACAATGGAGGTACAAGCAGGAAATATATGCAAGAATCTCATTCTTTTGAGGGCTGCTATAGGGAGTGAACTTATGCGCACCATCATCGCCCCCAGCGAAGAAAATGGTAACGGATACGGACAGCTTCGCCACGGACAGTCTTCCTCCGTTTCTGGAGCAGGCGGAACAGCTGAAAGCCGCCTTGAACGGCATGTCCCCCGAGTCTTTACAGGCCCTCTGGAAGTGCAATGACGCCATCGCAAAGCTGAATATGGAGCGGCGGCGCACATGGACCTGCACCGCAATCTCACCCCGGCTATCCTCTCCTATAAGGGCATCCAGTACCGCTATATGGCCCCCGGCGTGATAGAGAGGGCTCACCTGGACTATCTCCGGCAGCATCTGCGCATCCTCTCCGGCTTTTACGGACTGCTGCGCCCTTTCGATGGTGTAACCCCCTACCGGTTGGAGATGCAGGCAAAGCTGACCGTGGATGGCTGCCGGGATCTCTATCAGTTTTGGGGTGACCGCTTGGCCCGGCAGTTGGCCTCGGAGACGGATCTTGTGCTGAACCTGGCCTCCAAGGAGTACAGCAGAGCGGTGGAGGCCCACCTGTCCAGAACTGTCCGGTTCGTCACCTGCGTCTTTGGAGAGCTGAAGGACGGCAAGATCATCGAAAAGGGCACCCGATGCAAGATGGTGCGGGGCCAGATGGTGCGCTGGCTGGCGGAAAACCAGATTACAGACCTGGATGACCTCCGGGCTTTTGACCAGCTGGGCTATCAATTCTGCCGGTCTGTATCGGTGGGGAATCACGCTTCCTATCTTTGGATACAGCCGCCCAAGGCCCGCGCTGTCTCCTGACCGAAAGCGGCACAGGGTGCTGGTGCTTGAAGCACCAGCACCCTGCTGTCTATTTTCTGACCGGACCAACTGTGCGGCCCAGGTAAATTTCCGGGGCCAGCACATAGGTATAGCCCAGATCGTCACAATCCCGGTTGCGGATCATCCGCATCAGGCGGGAGGCCACCTCCTGTCCAATCCGGTAGCCCTGGTGGATGGAGCAGGTCACCCCCTCCGCCTCCCAGTCCTCGCTGGAATAGTCGAAGCACACCAGGGAGCAGTCCTCCGGCACCCGCTTGCCCTGCTTCTCCAGCACCTGCCGCACAAGCAGACAGATCATGTAGTTGCAGCAGACCACCGCTGTGCAGTGGGGCAGCCCCTTCAAAAACCGGTCGATGGAGCGGGCAAAACGGGCGTCGTGGGCCTCGTTGGATACGCACCACTTGATATAGTCGTCCTGGTACTCCACGCCGCTTTTCTGGAGGGTGGCCGCCATGCCCTGGAACTTCTCAATGCTCTGGTAGTTGTCCGAGACAAAAATCCCCGCAATGTTCCGGTGGCCCTCCCGGATCAGCAGACCGATCAGCTCTTCCGCACACCGCAGGTCGTTGACCACCACCCGGGGATACTTCAGATTTTTATAGTAGTTGTTGTAGAAGATAACCGGAATCCGCTTCTGATAGATTTTCTGGTAGCAGTCCAGGTTCGGGTTCAGAAGGCTTGCCTTCACACCATCCACGATAAAGCCCTGAAAGCCCTGGTTGACCACCGACTGGAGGCAGCGCCGCTCGTTGGCAAACTTGTTGTCGGTCAGAAAGGTCCGCAGGTCCACCTGGTCGGGGGGCAGGATACTGCGGATGCCGTCCATCAGGCTGGAGTTGGCGTTGCTGTCCTGTCCCTGGAGGATGAGGCCGATTTTCGTCCGGTCTCCGCTGCCCCTCAGCTCCCAGGAGAGCGCCTCCTCCTTATTGATATAGGTACCGCTCCCCTTTACCCGGAGGAGAAGCTTCTCTCTGGTCAGCCGCTCCAGGGCCCGGCGCACCGTCTCCCGGCTCACATCCAGACGCCGGCTCAGGGCGTTCTCTGATGGGATTCTGGAGTGGTTGGAAAACTTGTTTTCCTCAATATAGGCCCTCACCCAAAGATAGACCATCTCTGTCTTTCTGTCCGGCTCTCTCATAGCGCCCTCCCCGGCGACCGCGCAGCCCCTCTCAGTCGGTGATGACGGGCCTGGTCCCCTCGGCTCTCTCAATCCAATCCAGCAGGCGCTCCCGCAGCTCCAGCTTCACCTGGGTATAGGCGGGGTCGGCCACCACATTGTTCAGCTGATGGGGGTCCCGCTCCATGTCATAGAGGAAATCGTCCGCATACCGGCCGGAGGCCGCCGCCACGCCGCCGTTGACGCCGGGGGCATAGACAGAGTAGGTATACCGCGCCGTGCGGATACACCGGCCCACCCGGCTCTCAGAGATCTGCGCAAACACCTCGTTGGGTCTATTATCGTTCTTTTTCTCCACCACGTCAAGAAGATTTTCCCCGATCATGGCCTCCCCTACGTCCACGCCGGCCAGGGCCAGGATGGTCTTGGGCAGGCTCTCGGTGCTTACCAGCTCCTTCACGGCCACGCCGCCTTTGAATGGGCCGCCTGCGATGACCAGAGGCACGTGGAGGCAGGCGTCGTGGCAGGAGCGCTTGTAATCGTCGTAGCCGTTCAGGTGGGAATCCCGATTGCGGGTCATAAAGTGAGAGCCGTGGTCCGAGGCGAAGAGGATCACCGTGCTCTCATACAGCCCCCTCTCCTTCAGCTTCGCCACAAGCCGGCCCAGGTTCTCATCCAGGCTGGCGCACTGCCCCAGATAGTCGGGATATTCCTCTGCGGCGTTGCCCCCCAGAGCTTTCAGGTCCTCGGGCAGAACAAAGTCCCGGAACCTCTGCTTGGAGCCCTCCGGCCCCTCATAATGCTTGTGGTCGTTCTGATGGTGGGGCTCAATCTGGGAGATGGTCATAAAGAAGGGCCGCTTCCCGTCGTACTGGTCGAAGAACTCCAGCGCCATGTCGTTGATGCAGTCGGCCCGATAGCCCTTGAAGTCGATGCGTCGGTCATTTTCGTCAAAGACAAAGCCGTCGTAACCGTGAGAGGTAAACTCCAGCACGTCAGCGGCCCGCCAGAAGCCGGTGTAGCCCCCCCGCAGCGCCCGGGGAATGGCGGTGACCGTGTGGTCGATTGTTGGGGGCTTCTCCAGCTCTCCGTCGCTGGCCAGGTGCCACTTGCCGATGTAGGCGGTCTCATAGCCCGCCTCTTCGATGTAGTCCGCCAGCGTCTTCACCCCGGCGGGCAGCATAATGTTGTTGCGGAAGCATCCGGTTTCCGTGGGGTAACGTCCCGTCTGGAACAGGGCGCGGCAGGGCCCGCACACCGGCTGGGGGGAGAAGGCGTTGTCAAACTTAACCCCCTCCCGGGCCAGAGCGTCCAGGTTGGGCGTAATGTCCAGGGGTTGGCCGAAACAACCGCAGGTATCCCAGCGCTGCTGGTCGGTAAAGTAAAAGATGATATTATTGGGCATTGTCAGTCCTCCTTCTGAGCGGCGGCTTTTTTCTCCTTCATCCTGCCCCGGACGATAGTACCCACCGCCGACACGATCAGGACCAGGAAGATAATGCAGTAGACACTGCTGAAAAAGATTCTGGGGCTGCCGTCGGAGATGAGCAAGGCCCGGCGGAAGTTGGTCTCTGTCATGCTGCCCAGCACCAGGCCCAGCAGAATGGGCACCGGGGGAAGCTCCAGCTTTCGCAGGAACCAGGCCAGAATGCCGAATACCAGAGCCACACCGACATCAAAATAGTTTCCGTTCACCGAATAGGCCCCCGCGAAGCAGAAAATTACAATGATGGGGGTGAGGATTTCCTGGGGGATGGATACCACCTTGGCAAAGAGGCTGGTGAGGAATTTGCCCTGGAGACACATGAAGAGATTGACCAGAATCAGGCCCAGCATAATGGCGTACATGATGTCGCCCTGGGTGGTGAACAGGCTCAGACCGGGGTTCAGACCGTTAATCATCAGAGCGGAGAGCATAATGGCCACCGTGCCGTCCCCGGGGATGCCCAGGGTGAGCAGGGGAATCAATGTAGCGCCGGTGACGGCGTTGTTGGCCGACTCGGCGGCGGCAATGCCCTCTACCGAGCCGTGTCCAAACTCCTCCGGGTGTTTGGACATGTTCTTGGCGGTGTTGTAGCTGAACCAGGAGGCCTCTGAGGCCCCGGTGCCGGGGATAATGCCCACCATCACACCGATGATAGAGGACAGCAGCACCGGTCGGGCCATGCGCTTATACTCCGCTTTTGTGATGACACCGTCGTCCTTGATTTGTGTGGTATCCAGATTCAGCCGGTCCAGCGGCTTCTCTGCCTTGGCCATAATCTCCACCAGAGCGAACAGACCGATAAGGCAGATGGCTAGGTCCAGCCCCAGGTAGAGCCGGGAGATGCCAAAGGTGAAGCGGTCATAGCTGGTCATGGGGTCGGAGCCCACGCAGGAGATAAGCAGACCCAGACAGGCGGCGATCAGCCCCTTTATCATGCTCTTGCCCGACACCCCGGCGATGATGGTCAGCCCGAAGACGCAGACCATAAAGTACTCCGCCGTCCCCAGCTGGGCGGCAATCTTCGCCACCTGGGGACCCAGAAACAGCAGCATCAGCGCAGAGAACACGCCGCCGAAGGTGGAGGCGTACAGAGCGATTTTCAGCGCCGCCTTGGTCCGCCCCTGCTCCGACAGCGGGTGTCCGTCCAGCATAGTGGCCGCCGCGTGGGGAGTACCGGGGGTGTTGATGAGGATGGCGGACACGCTGCCGCCGTAGCCGCCGGCGCAGTAGATACCCAGCAGGAACATCATACCGGGGATAGCGGTCATGGAATAGGTAACAGGCAGGAACAGAATGACGCACAGGATCACGCTCAGTCCGGGGATGGCCGCGAAGACTGAGCCAATAAACACGCCAATGTTGATCCACAGGATATTCTCCAGTGTGAACAGCAGGCCGGTGGCCGGGACAATATGCTGTAACATGTTGCTCCGCCCTCCTTAAAAGTCCACGCCCAGGGCGAAGCGGAAGGCCGCCCAAATTGCCACCGCCAGCACCATGGTAATGGCATAGTAAGACTTCTTCCGGCACCGGAAATAGAGCAGGAAGCCCAGACAGCAGAACACCGCGCCCACCACAAACAGACCGGTCACCTTGCTCAGAAACCAGGTGAACACCAGGATAGCCAGAATGACCAGTGCCTTAACCTCCACCTGAATATTGATGACCTTCCAGTTCAAGGGCTGTCGGGTGGCCAGCTTGTACAGCTCCTTGCCCACCAGCATGGCGCAGCACAGCAACATCACCGCCATCAGCAGGGCCGGGAAGGCCCGGCCGTTGACCACGTCTTTCTCGGAAATTGTCACCTGGTCCGGCATGACCAGCAGAATCACAAGGGCGAAGAGGAAAAATACGATACCGGTGACCAGATCCACAGGAATACGAACCTCTTTCTCATGCAGTTTACGGCCCCAGGCGTCCATATGACCGTTGAACTGCTCCACCCATCTCTTCATAGGGAACCTCCTTTCCTGATTCAGACAACAAAAGGGGAATGGGCGGGATTCTTTCCCGATCCCATTCCCCCGTATATTTGCTGCGGTACTCAGATCAGCCGGCAACGATATCCTTATACTCGTTGACGATATTCTTTACGTTTTCAATGTGGTCCTCCACATCCTCCACAGACATGGTGTCCACCTCCAGCAGCATGGTGTCGTGTAGCCAATCGGCAACCTCCTGGTCGGCCAGGATCTTGCCATAGAGCTCCTTCAGCTCTGTAACCTTACCGGCATCGGTGCCGGCCCGGGCCATCACAAAGCAGCGGTTGCGGAAGTAGGGATAGCCATGCTGGCCCACACCCTCCACGCCGGCGAAGGGGCCGTTGGCGATGTCGTTCTCGTCAAAGGCGCACACCACGGTCACGCCGTTCTGCTGATAGGTCTCCAGAATCTGGGACTGGTGGGAGACAGCGAACTGGGTCTCGCCCCGGGCCACGGCCTGAGCGGCCTCGGCGGCGGACTGATAGGGGGTCAGCTTCAGCTTGTCGCCCGCGCCCATAGCGCCGAACAGGGAGGCGGCCAGGAATGCCTCGGAGCCGGTTGCGCCGTTGACTGCCACACTGATCTCGTTGCCCGCCTTTACATAGCCCTCCAGGTCGGCAATGCTGTTGATATTCAGCTTGGCATCGGCGGAGAGGACAAAGATGGAGGAGTACAGGTTCTCCACGAAGACAAAGTCCTCATAGCCAAACTGCATCTTGTCCGGGTCCAGGATGGAGGTGATGGACAGCAGGCCCTCACCCACAAACACAAGCTCGGTGTCGTTGGCCTTGGTATCAGCAACCCAGGTGTTCACCGTGGCGGCGTCGCCCTTGATAGCCTCGGCCACAAGGGTGATGGTGTCCGAATAGCTGGTGGACTTGGTGGCCGCCTGCTGGCTGACCATGGCAGCCACGCCGGAGGGGGCCCAGGGGCATGTAACCTTCCAGGTGGCATTTTTCTTACCGCCGCAGGAGGTAAGCAGTGTCGCCATCATGGCCACAACCAGGCCGATGCTGAGAATCCTCTTTTTCATAACAATACTCCTTTTCTTTTTCCCCCAATTCGTTTTTGTGTTTCTTTGCAGAAAGGAACCCCTGCGATTCCCGCCCCCGGCCGGAAGCAGAAACACGAAAAAGAATTGGGATTTTTTCAGGTGAAGTCTGTGTTGCTTCCCACCGCACCTGTGGTATCCTTAATCTAACATAAAGGCATGTTTTTTCGCAACATCTTTTTATAAAAACTATTCAAAGTTGTCTGGTCGTTGTTTTTCTCGTCAAAACCTGTCTGTCCGACCCTTTTTTGTTTGGCAGATTGCACGAATTATAATACCTAATTTTGTGCGTATTGAGGCCAGCGCAGAAAAAGCCTCGCATTTCCCTTGAAATCCGAGGCTTTACGCGGTCTTGTTTTTTTCTTTTTGTCAAGTCGGCTTTGCGTGCAGACTCTCGCCGGCGCCGGCCGAAGGGCATTGCTCCCTGCGGCAGAATTGTGTATAATGGCGCTATAGTGTCAAATCACCTGTTGTCTGATTCTAAAAAGGCGCGCCCCAGCCTGTACCTGCGCGCCGGACAGGAGCTTCTGCCATGCCGCCTCTCAGCCTTCTCATCAAGCCCGCCTCCGGCAGCTGCAATATGCGGTGCCAATACTGCTTTTACACCGACGAAGCCGAAAACCGCTCGGTCCCGCTGATGGGGCGCATGTCTCTGGAGACCATGGGCGTCCTTGTGGATAAGGCCCTGACCTACTCTGGCGGGGCGTGCTCCTTCACCTTTCAGGGCGGAGAGCCCACCCTGGCCGGCCTCCCCTTTTTCCAGGCGCTGACCGACCGGGTCGCCCGCCATCCCAACGCCGGCCAGGTCCAGTACGCCTTACAGACCAACGGATATGACCTCAGCGAGGACTGGGCCCGGTGGTTTGCAGAGCACCGGGTACTGGTGGGCGTCTCCCTGGACGGCCCCAAGGAGATCCACGACCGGTACCGGCTGGACAACCAGGGGCGGGGTACCTTTTCGCGGGTGATGGCCGCACTCCGGCTGCTGGAAAAGCACAGTGTGGACTACAATATTTTAACGGTGGTCTCCGCCGCCAACGCCCGTTGTGCCCGACAGATCTATTCCTTTTTTCAAAAACAGGGCTTCCGGTATCAGCAGTACATCGAATGCCTGGACCCCATTGGCGAACCATGGGGCAGCCGGGAGTTCTCTCTGACGCCGGAGCGGTATGAGACCTTTTTGAAGAACCTGTTTGACGCCTGGTATCAGGACATGCAGCGGGGGCGCTATGTATACAACCGCTATTTTGAAAACCTGCTGATGCTGCTGGACGGACAGCAGCCGGAGAGCTGCAACCTCCGGGGCGTCTGCGCCCACCAGTGGGTGATCGAGGCAGACGGCAGCGTATATCCCTGCGATTTCTACGCGCTGGACCAGTGGCGGCTGGGCAGCATTCTGGAGGACTCCTTTGAAACGATGGAGGAACGCCGCAACGCCTCCGGCTTTGTCCAGCTCTCCTGCACGCTGCCGGAGGAGTGCCGGGCCTGCCGCTGGCTGCCTCTCTGCCGCAACGGCTGCCGGAGAAACCGGGAGCCGCTGGAGACCAACGGGAAAAACTATTTCTGTTCGGCCTACCGGGGCTTTCTGGAGTATGCCGCGCCCCGTCTGACGGAGCTGCTCCGTTCCCTGCGGCTTGGCCGGTAGGTGCGCAGGGGCCCGGAGAGGGCTTGGGTGCGGACAAGGCAGAGGAATCAAGCGAAATCCCGCAGCTCAGGAACGATAAATTTCGGGGTGCGGCCGGAGAAGAAATCGTCAATCGCTTCCGCACAGGCCACGGAAGAACGCGCAGAGGCCTCTCTGGTTGCGCCGCCGATATGGGGGGCCACCAGCACATTTTCCATTGCCAACAGCGGATTGCTCTCATCGAACGGCTCCTGCTCCACCGTATCCAGGCCGGCGCCGGCAATCTTTTTCGCCTCCAGCGCCCGGATGAGGGCCGCTTCATCCACAACAGCGCCCCGGGCTGTATTGATGAGAAACGCGGTTTCTTTCATAAGCGCAAATTCCCGGTCGCCCACCGAATGGATGGTATCCTTGGCGGCGGGTATATGGAGGGAGACATAGTCGCTCTGCCGGAAAACCTCATCCCGCTCCTCCACCAGCTGAATGTACGCGGGGACCTCCCTGGCAAAGGGGTCATAGGCCAACACCTTCATGTCAAACCCCCAGACGGCTTTTTTCGCCACCAGCTTGCCGATATTGCCGGTTCCAATCAGCCCCAGGGTTTTGCCCTCCAGCTCAGTCTTCTGAATCCCCATCTTGGCGTAACGATAATCCTCCCTGCAATGGGCCATCACCGCCTTAAAGCGCCGGGAGCAGTAGAGCATATAAAAAATGGCCAGCTCTGCTACCGAGATGGCGTTGGCCCCGCCAGCGGTTGTGACTAAAACCCGATTGCGCCGGGCGGCCTCCAGGTCCACATTGTCGTAGCCGGCGCCGTGCCGGGCCAGAATTTTCAGCTTGGGGGCAGCATCCAGAATGTTCGCTGTAATCTTCGCTGTACGGACGATCATGGCGTCGCAGTCGGCTGCATCGGCGATGATATCCGCCTCGGTAAAGCCCCGTCCGTCCATCACCTCATAGCCCCGCTCCCGGAGATAGGCATAGCCCTCGGGCAGAATGGGCTGGGGCAGCAACACCTTCAAGCTCATAATACGTTCCTCCTATTACAATAAGAATTACGGTAAGAGGCACGGCAGCCAGCCGTGTCTTTTTCCGCATTGTTGCCAAAGCTGTTAGAATGAGAGAGTATTGGCCTGATGTATTCCTCCAAGGACTAACACGTCCGGGGAAAAGTCCGTCAGCCAGCCTCTCATTCGCAGCGTTCGATTTATGCAGGTTGAGCCGCCTCGTTGGAGCCGCTGCTCCGACCTGGTG
>JAAWAD010000034.1 GCA_022791995.1 Lawsonibacter sp. | reverse complement strand
GCCACAGGCGCTTTAATGGGCACGCCGGCGTCCATCAGGGCCAGGGTGGAGCCGCAGATGGAGCCCTGGGAGGTGGAGCCGTTGGAGGAGAGCACCTCGGAGACGACGCGGATGGCGTAGGGGAAGTCCTCGACGCTGGGCAGAACGGGGAGCAGGGCCCGCTCGGCCAGGGCGCCGTGGCCATACTCCCGGCGGTTGGTGGAGCGGGCGGGCTTGGCCTCGCCCACCGAGTAGGGGGGGAAGTTGTAGTGGTGGAGGTAGCGCTTCTCGGTCTCCTCCCAGATGGTGTCCAGCTTCTGGGCGGCGGCCAGGGTGTTCAGGGTACACACGGAGAGCACCTGGGTCTGTCCCCGGGTGAACAGGCCGGAGCCGTGGACCCGGGGCAGGAGCCCCACCTCGGCGGCCAGGGGACGAATCTCGTTTTTGGCTCGTCCGTCCACCCGGTGGCCCTCCAGCAGCCAGGCCTTGACGATCTTCTTCTGGAATTTATAGGTGAACTCCTCCAGATACTGGTCCATGTCAGGGTACTCTTCCAGATAGCGCTCGTGCCAGTGGTCGATCATGGCGTTCCAGCGCTCTTCCCGCACGTTCTTGTCGTCGGTGTCCATAGCGGCCTTGGCCTCGTCCATGAAGTTGGCGACAATGTCGTCGAAGAGCTCCTGGTTGAACTGGGCGTGCTCATACTCCATCTTGGGCTTACCGATCTCGGCCACAATCTGGTTGATGAAGTCGATCTGCTTTTTGATCTCCTCGTGGGCCTTTACGATGCCGGCGTACATGATCTCGTCGGGGATCTCATCGGCGCCGGCTTCGATCATCACCACCTTGCCGGCCGTAGCGGCCACAGTGACGTCCATGCGGCTGGTCTTCCGCTGCTCCTGGTCGGGGTTGAGAACGATCTGCCCGTCGCAGAAGCCCACCTCCAGACAGCCGATGGGGCCGGCGAAGGGGATCTCGGAGTAACTGACGCAGGCGGAGGCACCGATCATGGCGGCCACCTCGGGAGAGCAGCCGTAGTCCACGCTCATAACGGTGCAGGTGATGCACACATCGTTGCGGAAGTCATAGGGGAACAGGGGGCGCATGGGCCGGTCGATCAGGCGGCTGGCCAGCACGGCGGGCAGGGAGGGGCGGCCCTCCCGGCGCATGAAGGAGCCAGGGATCCGGCCCACGGCGTACAGCTTCTCCTCAAAGTCCACTGACAGGGGGAAGAAGTCGATGCCGTCCCGGGGGCGGGGAGAGACGGTGACCGCCACCATAACGGTCGTGCCGCCGTATTTTACTATGGCGCTGGCGTTGGCCAGCTCGGCCACCCGGCCCACCTCGATGGTGAGGGGACGGCCGCACAGGTCCATGTTCCAGCTTTTGAGCTTGGGGAACTGCTTGTGTTTGATAATGGTAGACATGTTGATACTCCTTTTCGTTTTGTGTTCCGGCGTCTCAACTGCCCTTTAGCACTTGAATACGGCGGCGACGCTTCCGCGCTGTCACGCTTCGCTGCCATATTCAACTGCTAAAAGACCAGGAAAAACGCCGGGGGTATGTGTGGAGATAGGGCGGCACGCGGAGCGCGCCGCCCTATTGTTCCAATCCTTACTTGCGGATGCCCAGTTTGGCGATGATGGCGCGGTAGCGCTCGATGTCCTTGGCCATCAGGTAATCCAGCAGCTTGCGGCGCTTGCCGATCATCTTGTACAGGCCGCGGCGACTGTGGTTGTCGTGGATGTGGACCTTCAGGTGCTCGGTCAGCTCGTTGATCCGGGCGGTGAGAATGGCGATCTGGACCTCAGGGGAGCCAGTATCGTTCTCGTGGGTGCGGTTAGCCTGGATAACGGCAGTTTTTTCGTCCTTGCGAATCATGGGAAATTCCACCTTTCAAATAGTTTGCCCGAGTCCCCGGGCGGCAGGCGGGTGAACCCCCGGACTCTTGCCCGGGCCGTATCCCGCGGCCAAGGGAATGGGCCGGCGCATATTCCGCGCTGAGTTACTATAACACAATTCTGCCCCGCTGTAAAGAAAAAAAGCCCATTTTTCAAGGAAATTTTGTATTCCGCTCCCCATGTATAGCCCCGCGGAAAATCTGACACAACTAAAAGGGCAGAAAGGAGTGGATTTCAGGTGAATATCAACCATAGAAAGGCGGCCATCATCGGCTGCGGGGCGGTAGGGGCCTCCATCGCCTTCCGGTTTTTGCAGCAGGGGCTGTTCACCGAGCTGGTGCTGCTGGACGCCAACCAGGCCAAGGCGGAGGGAGAGGCCATGGACCTGAGCGACGGGCTGCCCTACGGGGCTGCAATGGAGATCCGCGCCGGCGGCTATGATGACATCGCCGACTGCGCCCTGGTGGTTCTGACCGCCGGAGCCAACCAGAAGCCGGGGGAGACCCGCCTGGATCTGATTGGGCGGAACACAGCCATTCTACAGAGCATCATCGCGGAGATCACCGCCCGGGACTTCAAAGGGATTCTGCTGGTGGTGGCCAACCCGGTAGATGTGCTGACCTACGCGGCCTGGCGGCTGTCGGGCTATCCCCGGAATCGAGTGATCGGCTCGGGCACCGTGCTGGACACCGGGCGCTTCAAGCAGCTGCTGGGGGAGACGCTGGGGGTGGACAGCCGGAACGTCCACGCCTTTATCATCGGGGAGCACGGGGACAGCGAGCTGGCCGTCTGGAGCGGGGCCAGCGTGTCCGGCATGGATCTGGAGCACTTCTGCCGCAGCCGGGGGGAGGAGCTGCACCCCGAGCAGATGGACCGGCTGTACAAGCAGGTGCGGGACAGCGCCTATGCCATCATCCAGCGCAAGGGGGTCACCTGCTACGGCATTGCCATGGGGGTGGGCCGCATTGCTCAGAGCATTGTCAAGGATGAGCACGCGGTGCTGCCCATCTCCGTCTGTCTGGAGGGGCAGTACGGACTGGAGGGGCTGTGCCTCAGCATTCCGGCCATCCTGGGGCGCAATGGCCTGGAGGATATCCTGGAGATTCCCCTGGGGGAGGAGGAGCGCCAGGCCCTGGAGCGCTCCGCCCAACAGATGAAGCAGGCCATTGCCTCGCTGAAGCTGCTCTAAGCCGAAAAAACGCACATAGTTTGCCCGGCGCAGCCATATAGTAGAGACACCGGAGAAATCAGCCACAGGCCTCCGAATGGGCGGCATTCGGAGGCTGGCTGGCAGCGAATTTAGGACAAGGGGGGATCTGCCAATGGGAGTACGGGAGGAAAAACGAAAGCACCCCCTGGGACCGGGGGTGCGGCAGGCGGTGGCCGCCGCCCTGGCGCTGACAGTTCTGCTGTTTCTACTGCCTCTGCTGACCCTTCAGGAGGCGCCCCTGTACCAGGGAGAGGAGTCCCCGCCCCTCCAGGAGGAGGAGCCCACCCTGCCCATCCAGCGGGCGGCCCAGGCGGCCTCTGCCCGGGACAAGGGCCGGGTTGTGCGGCTTCTGGACAAGGAGGGAGAGGTGGTTTCCCTCACCATGGCGGAGTATCTGTGGGGGGTGGTTGCGGCAGAAATGCCCGCCTCCTTCCAGGAGGAGGCCTTGAAGGCCCAGGCCTGCGCTGCGCGGACCTATACCGTCATTCAGCAGAGCAGCCAGAAGCATTCTGATGCCGATATCTGCGCCGACAGCCACTGCTGTCAGGCCTATATCAGCCGGGAGACCGCCGAGGCCCGCTGGGGGCTGAATGCCGGGGAGTACGGAGAGAAAATTGAGCGTGCGGTGGCCGAGACCGACGGGCTGGGCATCCTCTATCAGGGGGAACCCATCCAGGCGCTGTTTTTCTCCTCTGCCGCCGGACGGACGGTGGACGCGGTGGAGGTATGGGGCCGGTCGGTGGACTACCTGAAGAGTGTGGACAGCCCCGAGGGGGAGGAGGTCCCCAACTACCACAGTCAGGTCCAACTGACGGCGGAGGAGGTCCGGCGGCTGACCCTGGACGCCTGGCCTGGCGCCGATTTGTCCGGAAGCCCCAAAACCTGGTTCCAGGACGTCCAGCGCAGCGAGTCCGGGGTGGTCACCAGCCTGAGCCTGGGGGGCGTTTCCCTTACGGGGGGACAGGTGCGCAGCCTGCTCTCCCTGCGCTCCGCCGCCTTCTCGGTGGAGTGGGACGGAGAGCAGTTCTGCTTTGATGTCACCGGCTATGGGCACGGGGTGGGGATGAGCCAGTACGGCGCAAACTCCATGGCCAAGGAGGGGAAGACATTCCAGGAAATTTTGACTTGGTACTACACCAATACCCAAGTGGATCACCTGTGGTAGGGCGCTTCTGCGGACCGCGGCCTCGCCGGCCGGGCGTTCCTTTCTTGAAAGAAAGGAACCGAAAGAACATTCAGCTTTGAAAACCTTGAGAAGTGTAAGAACGTCATTCCCCTCTAAACCCCAAGCTTTTCCAGCCGCTTCAGCAGGAACTGGGCGCACAGGCCGGTGAACAGCCCGGTGAGGAGACCGGAAAGGATCAGGTAGGGCAGATAGGCCAGAACAGCCCAGGTGCCCATAACCGCCGCGGCGGCCAGCAGCTGGCCCGCGTTGTGAAACAGGGCGGCGGCCGGACTGCACAGCCAGAGCTGCCACTGGGACAGGCTCCGGCTGAGCAGGACCATAGCCCCCCAGGCCAGCAGGCCCCCCGCTCCGCTGTACAGCAGAGTCATCATCTGCCCGGAGAAGACGGCCCCCAGAAAGACCCGGGCGCTTAAAATCAGCAGGGCGTCCCCCGGCCCCAGGGCGAATACGGCGTACACCGTGACAATGTTGGCCAGACCCAGCTTGACCCCGGGGACGGGAAGGGGGGCGGGCAGCTGGGCCTCCACCAGAAAGATGGTCAGGGCGATGGCGGTGAGAAGGGCCAGACGGGTGATCCGGCCCGCCGCTCTACCCGGCGGCGGCGTCAAGGGCCTCGCCTCCTCCTGTAATTTCAATGATAAGCCGGTTGGGCAGGCACACAATGGGGGCGGTGCGGTCGGAGATCCAGCCCTGATGGACGCAGATCTGGTCGGGGCAGGCGGCCTCTGACACCCGAATGCGCCCTGGTTCCACCTGGATGGTGTTGGTCAGGCCGCCAACCCCCTCCAGGGAAAAGGAGCGGGGGGCCTCCACCGCCTCCAGGTCAATCTCCTCCACCAGGGTCCCGTCCAGGGAAATCCGGGCGACGGGGTGCGCCGTTGAGGGCCGGAGCAGCAGCCAGAGGGCGGACCCCACCGCCGCCAGAAGCAGCAGGGCCAGCAGAAAATGTCCTCTTCTCATTCCAGAACGGTCACCCCCGTCCCCTCGTACCCCTGGGCCAGGGAGAAGCTCTCCTTCAGCCCAGAGGTGATGATGATTTCCCCGTCCTCGGTAAGAAAGACCGCCTCAAAGTCCCGGTGTGCCCGCCAGAAGGCGGTCCCCTCCTCAAGGCCCATGACGAACAGGGCGGTGGAAAGGCCGTCGCACACCAGCCCGGAGGGGGCGATGACGGTGACGGAGGCCAGCCCGGAGCGGGCGGGGGCGGCGGTGTCCGGGTCCAGGATGTGCCAGTAGGTCTGGCCGTCCTCCTCGAAGAAGCGCTGGTAGCCCCCGGAGGTGCCCATGGCCCGACCGGTCAGCTCGACCACAGCCAGATAGCCCTCCCCCGCCGGGTCCCGGATGCCGATGCGCCAGGGGGAGCCGTCGGGCTTGGCGCCCACCGCCTGGATGGAGCTCTGCCCCAGATCCAGCAGGGCGGAGGTCACCCCGGCCTGCTCCAGCTGGGCGGCCAGCGTATCCCCCAGAAAGCCCTTTGCCACTGCTCCCAGGTCCACCTTCCCACCGCCGCGAAGGCGGGCCGAGGCAGGCGAACCCGCGGAGGGGCGGGCAATCGCCACCTGCGTGTAGTCAATTCCTGCCGCCAGGGCCTCCAGCTCCTCTCCGGAGGGCACTCGGTACTCCCCCGAGGGAAAGCCCCAGACCTCCAGGGCGGGGTAGGCGGTGATATCCAGCGCCCCGCCGGTCTCTTCGCACAGCGCCAGGGCCTCCTCCAGCAGCTGGGCGGCGCAGGAGGACAGCTCCGCCTGTCCATCCCGGTTCAAGGCAAAGATTTCGCTGTCCTCCCGGGTGGCGGACAGCGTCCCCTCCAGCTGATGGATGGTCTCGGTCAGGCCGTTCAGCGTCTCCTGAAGGGCGGTTTCCTTCTCGCCATGGAGGGTGAGGGTCATCACCGTATCCATGGCGAACACAGTGGCCTGCGCCTGGGCCGGTTTCCGGGCGCAGCCGGGCAGCAGAAGACAGAGCGCGGTCAGGGCCGCCAGGGCCTTTCGTCCCCCCACAGCTACATCACTTCCCGGAACATGGCGGAGGCGTCCTGCTTGCCCACATTGTCGGCCACCACCAACACCTCCACCTTGACGGTGCGCTCGCCGAAGCGCAGCTCCAGAACGTCGCCCACCTTTACCTCATAGCTTGCCTTCACCGGGCGGCCGTTGGCGGTGACCCGGGCGTTGTCGCAGGCCTCGTTGGCCACGGTCCGCCGCTTGATAAGGCGAGAGACCTTCAGCCATTTATCCAATCGCATATGCTTCCTCCAAAACGGCGGGGGCGCTGCCCGGCAGCGCCCCCTGTATACGGATGGCTTAGAACCTGTATTCACAACCTCAAACCACCGCCTGGGCGGGGTTTTCCCAGCCAAACTGCGTTAAATTTTCTTGCAATCCATCCAGCATTCCTGAAAAAATTTGCCTTGTCTGGCTGTGAACTCCCTCGCCCATCCGGCATGTTCGATGATGAATACAGGTTCTTACTTCGCCACAGCGTCCTTCAGGGCCTTGCCGGCCTTGAACACCGGGGCCTTGGTGGCGGGGATGTCCAGGGTCTCCTCCGGCTTTCTGGGGTTGCGGCCGGTCCGGGCGGCGCGCTCCTTGACCTCGAAGGCGCCAAAGCCCACCAGCTGGACCTTCTCCTCCCGGGCCAGAGCCTCCGTAATGGCGTCAATCGCAGCAGCAACGGCGGCTTCCGCGTCTTTTTTTGACAGCTCTGTCTTTTCGGCAACGGCAGCAATCAATTCGGTCTTGTTCATGACAATCCTTCCTCCTGTGCATTGGCGGCAGCGGCGCCCGCCGCTGCCAGAATATAACTTAAATCCCAATGGCTGAGATGTTAAGTTTTCATTTGCTTCGCCTGACGCCAGAGCGCCAGCTGGGCAGACCAGTCCAGCTGGTCCAGGGGCTTGTCCGCCAGCGCCTCCATCCGGCGGAAGCGGTGGATAAATTTTTCGCAGGCGGCGTGAAGGGCCAGCTCGCTGTCCAAGCCAAGGGAGCGGCCCAGAACGACTGCGGCATAGAGCAGGTCGCCCAGCGCCTCCTCCACATTGGAGCCCTCCCGGACTGCCTGCTTCAGCTCCTCCAGCTCCTCGGACAGCTTGTCCAGCTCCAGGGCGGAGTCGGGCCAGGCGAAGCCGGCCTTTGCGGCCTTGCCGCTGAGCTTCTCTGCCCGTGTCAGCGCGGGCAGGGCGCGGGCCACGGCGTCTAGGGTATCCCCAACGCTTTTCTGACTCTTTTCCACCTGCTTCCGGGCCTCCCAGGCGGACAGCGCGCTCTCCGGGTCCTGGGCCCTGTCTGGTCCGAAGACGTGGGCATGGCGAAACACCAGCTTCTGGCAGATGCCGTCTACCACGTCGGCAAAGGTGAACTGCCCCTCTGCCTGGGACAGGGAGGCGTGGAAGACCACCTGGAGCAGGACGTCCCCCAGCTCCTCCTTCAGGTGGACCGGGTCGTTCTGGTCGATGGCCTCGGCGGCCTCATAGGCCTCCTCCAGCATGTTGCGCCGGATGGATTGGTGGGTCTGGACCCGATCCCAGGGGCAGCCGTCAGGGCTGCGGAGCAGCTCCATGATTTGAAGCAGGTCCTCCATATCATATCGGGTTTTCCTTTGAAACTCTGCCATACTTTCGCTTCCTTGTCAAGGTATTTTTCCCAAATTGCTTAAATTTGTAACCAAAAAACAGAAACATCCCTGAAAAGAGGGAATATTTTCTTTTTTTGAAAGCCATAACCGGTCCTATTTCGTATATCCCGGCGGAGCGCATGTGGACGGAGCACTCCACCGGGATATCTTTGTTTGAGGCTACAGGCGGAGCATCCGGGCAATTTTATCCCCCTTGGGCATAAGGGACAGGTCCTCCCGGGAGATGGCCTTCAGCGTGACCACCAGGGCGGCGTACACCGCCACCGCAAGGCCGATGGCCCCCATGACGGCGATTCCCTGGCCTGTACGGGTGAGCTCCCGCACAATTTTCCCTGCTGCGCTGCGCACCGGCTCTCCCGTCGGGCCCAGGACCTCAGCGGAGAAGAACCGGATCCCGGTGAGGAAGCGGGCCAGCAGGCCGTGTACCGCCCAAGCTCCGCCCCCCATTAAAATGGCGGCGGCCAGGGGCTTCCAGAGAATGGGCAGGTACCGGGGCCGGTTGGGGATTACCCGGGCGATCAGAATCAGATCCAGCACCAGAGACAGGCCGTAGCAGAACACATTGCCAAAGGGGGCCCCATAGATGCCGACGCTTGGGACGGCCACCAGCATATAGTTGACGGCGATCTCCACAATTCCCCCGATCAGCATCACGATAACCGGCAGATTGACAAAGCCATAGGCCTGGAGCACCGAGTTGCACACCAGCATCATACACACAAACAGGGTTGCCAGGCCCAGCCGGGACAGAAGTGGGCCGGCAATCTCCGCCGTCAGGCTGGGGAAGAGCAGTTGGATAATGGGGGTGCCCAGGACGAAGAGGCCCACGCCCATGGGACAGGCCAGCAGGGCGGTGATCCGCAGCGCGGAGCTGGAGACCCGGGTGGCCTCCCGCCGGTTTCGCCGGGCCAGGGCCCCGGACACCGTAGGAATCACCGAGGCGGTGATGGCCGCCATGAGGGAGGTGGGCAGATTGTAAATGTTTAGCGCACCGGAGTAGTTGCCGTAAAGAATGCGGCTGACCGACTCCAGAAGGCCGTGGAGAGACAGCGCGGCCGTGTCAGAGGCGGACAGGGCCTCCCCTGCCCGCTGGGAGGCCAGAGCCAGATCCACCTGCTGGCTCAGGGCGGCCATGGTGGCCTCCGCCCCGGCAGCCAGCTCCCCCTTCCAGACGGCAATGGCCTCCTCCAGGGGAGCAAAGTCTACATAGTCCCGATAAATGAGCCAGCTGTCCGGCTGCTCCAGCAGGACCCGCTGGAGCTGGCCCTGAATCAGGGAGGTGTCAATCACCGACACAATGCCCACCATGGAGGCGCTGAGGGTGATGGGGATTGCGATGGACAGCAGCTTGAGCAGGATGGACCGGGTGCTGTCCGGTGTGTCGTGGATGGGGCGGTTGTCCCGCCGGTCCTGAAGGACAAAGGCCAGAATCATATAGGACAGGGCCACAATGGTGCCCACCGTCACCCCGGTGATGGCCCCGGCGGCGGCCTCGTCCTCTCCCGCGCCCCCCCGCATCAGCAGATAGGCCAGCCCCAGCCCCACCACCAGCTTGCACAGGGCCTCAATGATCTGGGAAACCGAGGTGGGCAGCATGTTGTTGTGCCCCTGGGTGTACCCCCGGAAGGCGGACAGGCAGCCCACGCAGATGACGGCGGGGGCCAGAGAGCGGATGCCGGAGGCGGCCCGGCTGTCGTGCATCAGAGCGGCCAGGGCGTCCGCCCGAAAGTACATCACCAGGAAAGAGATGGAGCCCAGCGCCAGAAACAGGATGAGGGACAGCAGAAAGATGCGGCGCACCTGGCCCCGACGGTCCACGGCGTTGGCTTCGCTCACCAGCTTGGACACCGCCACCGGCAGTCCGGCGGTGGAGATGGTGAGCAGCACCGCATAGATGCTGTAGGCATTGGTGAAGTCGGAGTTCCCCTGGGCCCCAATGATATTAATCAGCGGGATCTTGTAGAACATGCCGATGATCTTCACGATGAAGATGCCCGCAGCCAGAATCACTGCGCCGCCAAAGAAGGTATTTTGTTTTTGTGTCGGGCCGGATGAGCCGCGCAGTGCCATAGGCTGCCTCCTAAATTATGGATATCGGGTTGTCAGGAACGACCGGGGGCGGCCCCCACATGGGGACAGGCGGGGCCGGGGGGAGTATATCAGCCTCCAGCAGGAGCAGCCCCGGCCGGTCCCCGGTCAGCGGAATCACCAGGGAGCCGTCGTCAAAGGGGTGACAGTCGCACTCCACAAGGACAAAGGGGCAGGCGTCGGGGGACTGCCCCCGGCGCAGCTCCGACAAACTCAGCGGCGGGTCGGACAGTTCCAGCCCCGTCTGAATGGAGCGGACCGGCGGAAACTGCCACAGCCCCTTCGCCAGCTCCATCAGCTCCTCCGCCGCCTCGGCCCGGAAGTGCAGAACGCCCCCCTCCAGAACCTCGTGCTCCGGGATGATAAGAAAATAGGTGAAGGCATCGCGGACCGGATACTGGTTCATCCAGAAGCCCCGGACCTCGGTGTAGTCCCCGAATTGGTACAGGGACTGCTTGCAGTCGTGGGAGGAGGGCTCATCCATGCCAAGGACAAAGTTTTCGTCCAGTCTCTGCTGGTTCCAGGCGGAGATCTCCCGGCGGGACGGGAAGCCGTCCCAGTGGCAGCCGGAGAGAAAGCGCAGCCCGGCCCGGTCCAGGGCGGCGTCGAAGTCACGGATGAAGTCGGGATAGAGGGCCTCCCGCTGAAACTGGAGGGACATCTCAAAGTAGGCGGGCATTTACGTTCCCCCGAAGATGTGGGGCAGGGCGTAATGCTCCACCTCGGCGCGGATACGCTCCAGGTCCAGGGTGAGGAACTGCCCATTCTCATATATGATTTTTCCCCGGGCCATATTCATCACCACGTTGGAGGGGGCGGCGGAGTACACCAGATTTTCCGCGATGTCGTGACAGGGGAACAGATTTTCCCCGGTGAAGTCCACCAGGATCAGGTCGGCAATTTTCCCCGTGGCGATGACCCCGGCGTCCCGGCCCAGGGCCCGGGCCCCGTTCGCCGTGGCCATAGCCAGAATGTCCGCCGCGGACAGCTGGCCGTGGTCCTCTCCAAAGCTGTAGTTCTGCACCAGAGCGGCCACCTTCATCTCCTCAAACAGGTTGTGGCTGTTGTTGGAGGCCACCCCGTCGGTGCCCAGGGCAATGTTCATGCCGCACTCTCGCAGGAAGAACAGGGGGGACACCCCGGACATCAGCTTCAGGTTAGACACCGGATTGTGGACCGCGGTGACCCCCCGCTGGGCCAGCAGCTGGGCGTCCCCACCGGACAGGTAGACGCAGTGGGCGGCGATGCCGCCGTTCTGCCACACGCCGTACTGGTCCAGAATCTGGGCGGGGGTCTGGCCATATTTTTCCAGGCACTTCTCGTGCTCGGAGCGGGTCTCTGACACGTGGACGTGCATCCGCAGGCCGTGCTTCTGGGCGTAGTCCGCCATCCACTGCCACAGGGGGGCGGTGGAGGTGTACTCCGCGTGAATGGAGGCGTCCACTCGGATCTGCCCGTCCCCCGCGCCGTGCCACTCCTCGGTGAGGGCGGTCTGGTTCCGGCAGTCCCCGCAGGTCTCCGGGGAAAAATCCGCCGGCTCTCCGAAGTAGACCCCGCCGCAGGACAGATTGGCGGAGATGCCCGCCTCCAGCACGGTCCGGGCGATGGTCTCTGTCTTCATATACATGTCGGCAATGCAGGTGGTGCCCGAGGCAATCATCTCCGCCAGTCCCAGAGCCGCCCCGGCGGCGACACACCGCTCGTCCAGCTTGGCCTCGGCGGGGAAGATGTAGTCGTGGAGCCAGTGCTGCAAATCGCACCCTCCGCCGTACCCCCGCATCAGGGTCATGGGCACGTGGGTGTGGGCGTTGACAAAGCCGGGCAGCATCACCTTGCCGGTGCAGTCGATGACCCGGTCAAACTCTCCGGCGGGGCGCTCTGTCCCCACCGAAGCAATTTTCGTCCCCTCCACCGCCACGCAGGCGTCCTTCAGCACCGGCTGGGCCGCGTCCATGGTGAGGGCGGTGACGTTTGTGAACAAAACAGACATGGTGAAATCCTCCTGAATCAGGTTTGCTCTGTTCTTTTCTTTTGAAAAAGAAAAGAACCAAAAGAAAACTTTTGAGAAAAAACTTCGTTTTTTCCTGTATTCACCGGAGTGTCCGTCCCGCTGGGAGCAGGAGCGGGACAGCTGTGCCCCGCAAGCCATGCCAGCAAAACGAAGTTTTGCTCAGGAAGTTCTTTTCGGTTCCTTTTCTTTCAAGAAAAGGAACAATGCGTGAGGGTTACAACCTCCGCAGGCAGGCCCGCACCAGACTGGAGAACTTCCCCTTGGCCGCGGCGGCGGCGTCCAGCACCTCCTGCTCGCTGAGGGGCTGGTCCAGAATGCCGGCCGCCATGTTGGACAGCAGAGTCAGACCCAGCACCTCCATGCCGCAGTGGGCGGCGGCCACCACCTCGGGAGCGGTGGACATGCCCACTGCGTCCCCGCCCAGAAGGCGGACTGCCCGGATCTCCGCCGGGGTCTCGTACTGGGGGCCGTAGCAGTAGAAGTAGACCCCCTCCCGCAGGGAAACTCCCTGCTCCGCCGCCGCCTGCCGGGCCAGGGCCTGGAGCCGGGGGGTGTACAGGTGGGAGGCATCGGGGAAGCGGACCCCGAACTCCGGCAGATTCTCGCCCCGGAGGGGGGACTCGGAGAACATTTTAATCTGGTCGGTGATGAGCATCAGGTCACCGGCGTTCCACTCGGTTCGGACACAGCCGGCGGCGTTGGTGACGATCAGGGTGTCGCAGCCCAGCAGCCGCAGCACCCGGAGGGCGTAGACCACCGCCTCGTAGGAGTACCCCTCATAGTGGTGCATCCGGCCCTGCATCACCGCCACGCTCTGCCCCTCCAGATGGCCGAAGACCAGTCGGCCCCGGTGTCCGGGGGCGGTGGAGACCTTGAAGTGGGGGATGTCCTGGTAGTCAATGGGGATGGCCGACTCCACCTCGTCCCCCAGGAAGCCCAGCCCGGAACCCAAAATCATAGCGGTTTTCGGGACAAAGCCCCCCAGACGCTCCTGCACTGCCCGGGCGCTGGCCCGGTATTGCTCCATCGTATAGTCCATTGCGGACCCTCCTTTTCCAAAATTTTGCGCCATTTGATTTATTTTACACCAACTCCAGCCGGATTGCAACCGTTCTGTTACACATCCGTGATATCCTGAATCAACTGGTCCACATCCTCCTCCCGGGTGGACCAGCTGGTGCAGAAGCGGACGGCGGTATGCCCTGCGTCGGGCTTGCCCATCCAGCTGACGGAGTATTTCCGCTGGAGCGCCTCCAGTGCGGTGTCCGGGAGAATGGGGAACTGCTGATTGGTGGGGGAGGGGTACAGAAGAGGCCAGCCCTTGTCCTGAAAGGCAGCTTGCAGGCGCATGGCCTGGTCCACCTCCTGCCGGCCAATCCGCTGGTAGAGGCCGTCCTCCAGCAGAGCCTGGAATTGGACCCCCAGCAGCCGGCCCTTGGCCAGCATCCCGCCCCGCTGCTTGATGAGGTAGCGGAAATCCTCCTGTAGCCGGTCCCGGGTGAGGACCATCGCCTCACCAAAGAGTGTGCCCGCCTTGGTTCCTCCGATGGTAAAGGCGTCGCACAGCCGGGCCAGGTCGGGAAGAGTCACATCAGAGGCGGCCAGGCCGCAGGCCAGCCGGGCCCCGTCCAGAAAGACTGTAAGCCGGTACTGGTCCGCCACAGCGCGGATGGCCTCCAGCTCCGCACGGCTGTACACCAGACCGAACTCGGTGGGGTGGGCCAGATAGATCATGCCGGGCTGAACCTTGTGTACCGCGCAGGGGTCGGCGCGGTGATCCCGGCACAGTGCTTCGATTTGCCGGGCCGAGAGCTTGCCGCCCTCGGCGGCAAGAGTGAGGACCTTGTGCCCGGTGGCCTCAATGGCCCCGGTCTCGTGGTCGCTGATGTGCCCCGATTGGGCGCTGATGACCCCCTGGTGGGGACGCAGCGCCGCGGCAATCACGGTGAGATTGGCCTGGGTGCCGCCAACCAGAAAGTGGACCTGCGCCTGGGGCGCCCGGCACAGCGCCTGGATGAGCCGGGCCGCCTGGCCGCAGTATGCGTCCTCTCCATAGCCGGAGCTCTCCTCCAGATTGGTCCGTACCAGGCGCTCCAGCACCTGGGGATGTGCCCCGGAGGCGTAATCACATTCAAAATGCAGCATTGGTGTTCCTCCTTTTGTATTTGCACCTTTGTACCGCTCTTATTTTACTCTGGATTGCATATGGGGTAAAGAGGGAGCAAAACAGAACAGGACAAAATTTTCAAAAAAAGGGCTTGACACCGGAAAGCGCCTGTGGTAGAATCCTAGTTGTCCAAACGACAGGATGTGCGCGAGTGGTGGAATTGGTAGACTCGCTGGCTTCAGGTGCCAGTGCTCGCAAGGGCGTGCGGGTTCGACTCCCGCCTCGCGCACCATACCGGAGCAAAGTTCGCTTTGCTCCGGTATCTTTTTACAAAAATACCGTCCACTTCTTCACTCCAAAATAAGACAGACCGCTGATTTGGCGAGGTGCCGCAACGAAGTATTTTATGTACGGCAGGGCTGTGACTGTAAAAGGTCACAGCCTTGCCTTTTCAGGCCGTTTTCCGTTCTTTACGCCACTGCCCCCTGCCGTCCCCAGCTTCACAGAGGTCGTCGGCAATGTCGATGATCCCAGCGGCCTTGTAGTAAATCTCAATCTTCTGCCTGCGGTGCCCACTGCTCTTGTCGGGAGCGTGGACAATAATCTTGTCAACCAGTTCGTTCAGCATTTCCGCCGTCAGTTCTTCCGGGTCGGTGTACTTGCGGACGCTTTTCAG
>JAAWAD010000033.1 GCA_022791995.1 Lawsonibacter sp. | reverse complement strand
GGTGTTGATTTTCTGGCGCAGCTTGATGATCTCGGCCCGCATCTGGTTGCGGAGCTTGGCGTCCAGGTTGGACAGGGGCTCGTCCATGAGCAACACCTTGGGCTCCCGGACGATGGCCCGGCCGATGGCCACACGCTGGCGCTGGCCGCCGGAGAGCGCCTTGGGCTTCCGGTCCAGATACTGGGTAATGTCCAGGATCTCGGCGGCCTCCCGCACGCGGCGGTCAATCTCATCCCGGGGGGTCTTGCGCAGGCTGAGGGGGAAGGCCATATTCTCATATACAGTCATGTGGGGGTACAGAGCGTAGCTCTGGAAGACCATGGCGATGTCCCGGTCCTTGGGCTCGATGTCGTTCATCAGCTTGCCGTCGATGTACAGCTCGCCCTCAGAAATCTCCTCCAGACCGGCCACCATCCGCAGGGTGGTGGACTTTCCGCAGCCGGAGGGGCCGACAAGGACGATAAACTCCTTGTCCGCGATGTCCAGGCTGAATTCCTGCACGGCGACCACGCCCTGTTCCGTGACCTGAAGGTTGACCTTCTTTTCCTCGACGGGGGCGTCCTTCTTGGCCTTTTTGGGCTTCTTCTGGTCTCCGCTGTGGGGGTAGATTTTCTTGATGCGCTTCAGGGACAGATTGGCCATAACAACCGACTTTAAGAGGGCGGCCTCCGCCGGCCTTCTCTCGTCCGGGAGGAGCGGGCCTCCAGGACCTTACGGCAGGTCTCCACACTGCCGCACCGCAAGTCGAAGCGGAACTTTTTCCTCCTTTTGTCAGGTCTGCGGGCTATTAGGAATGGAGTAGCGCCGCAGCCCGTGGCTGTATATGGAAAGGCGGCGGGCCGCCTCGTCCATCAAAACGGGGGTGTTGTTATAATTATACAGGGGGCTCCCGAAAAATGCAAGAAAAATTTGTGGGTTTTATCTGGAGAAACCAGGCAGTTCAGAAGAGAAGGTCCCGGCCAATCTCAGACAGGGAGTGGACGCCGCACATGGCCATGGTGTCGGCCAGTTCGGCCTTCAGCTTTTCGGTGAGGAGCCGGACTCCCTCCGCCCCACCGCCGTAGACCGCGGTGACGTAGGGGCGGGCCAGAATGCAGGCGTCAGCCCCCAGGGCCAGGGCCTTGCAGATGTCCACGCCATTGCGCAGGCCGCCGTCCACCAGAATGGCCATCTGTCCCTTGACCGCCTCGGCAATCGCCGGAAGAACAGCCGCCGTGGGCGGGACTCCATCCTGGACTCGACCGCCGTGGTTGGAAACCACAATACCGGCGGCCCCGGTCTCCAGAGCCTTCCGGGCCCCGCGGACCGTCATAATTCCCTTGATGAGGAAGGGGACCCCGGCGTACTCGATAATCTCCCGCAGCTCGGCCACCGTCTTGGAGCCGGCGGGGGGATTGAGCCCCTTGAGGAAGGGCAGGCCGGCGGCGTCGATGTCCATGGCGAAGACCTGGGCGCCGGAGGCCTTGGCGGCGTCCAGCTTAGCAAAAAGGGTGTCCCGGTCCCAGGGTTTGACCGTGGGAATGCCGCGGCCTCCGTTCTGACCGATGGCCCGGGCGGCGGCGGTGAAGACATCCGGGTTGGTGCCGTCCCCGGTGAAGGCTGCGATTCCCGCCTGGACGCAGGCGGGCACCAGGATCTCGTTGTACCCCTGGTCAGTGAGTTTGTCCCCATAGTGGAGCTGGACCGCCCCCACCGGTCCGGCGAAGACCGGCAGATCGTAGGTCTGCCCGAAAAAGGAAAAGCGTGTGTCCACTGGTGCGTTGGCGCAGATGGTGTCCATATTCAGGAAAATCTCCTGCCAAGCGTCGTAGTTCCGGGCTGCCACTGTACCGCTGCCCTTGCAGCCCGGGCCGGGCATCTTGCTGCCGCAGGCCCGGCCATTGCAGACCGGACAGGCCTTACAGGGCCCGCTGCATGTACGGGCGGTCTCTAAAACGTCTTGATAGGTCATAAAAACCCCTCCTTTTCTCTGGTGCTATCATACCGGGTGAAGCCCGTTTCGTCAAGAGGGGGCTACAGGAGGAAAAAGCCGCCCAGGGGGCGGCCCCCAACGTATCGAAAAGCTTCTATTCAGAAGTTCAGGTTCCCTCCGTCACGGCTTTGCCGTGCCACCTCTCTCCTTGAGGGAGGCTTTCCTGACGATCCGTAAATATACGCAAGAGCTTCACTGTTTTTGAAGACTGTTGCAGGTTTCCAATATGGAAAGTTCTTTCGGTTCCTTTCTTTCAAGAAAGGAACGCCCGGCCGGCGAGGCCGTCAGGTGCGCAGCTCTTTCAGGGTCCGGGCCACATTGTCCGCCCAGAGGCGGGCCCCGGCCAGGGCCTCGGAGAGGGTGTTGCCGTGTCCCCCCACCTCCACCAGGAGGGAGCCAGGGAGAAGCTGCTGGTTATAGCGGCTGTTGCGCAGGACGATGGGCCGGGCCAGACTGGTATAGCCCCGGGTCAGCCCCTGCTGGAGGCGGACGGCGAAGGCCAGATTGTCCCGCCATCTGGGGTGCTCCAGGCCGGAGCCGCTGCTGCCCAGAACAAACATGACCTGAGCCACCTTGTTCCCCGCCTCCTGAGAGACCAGCTTATATACCTCCCCATTGGAACCCACCAGGGCGTCCCTGTGGACATCCAGCACCACCTGGATGGTGGGGTACTGCTCCAGCCATTGCTTTACCCCGGCCGCGGACCGGTCATAGGCCCCGTTGTAGGAGGGGTAGTCGTACAGGGTGGTGTCGTGGAGCACCTGGAAGCCGTGGGCCCGGAAGACGGTGGTAATCTCCTCCCCCACCCGGACCACGTTGTGGGTGCAGTCGGTGGTGCGGTAGGGGTCGCTCTCCTCGTAGCGGTCCCCGTCGTTTTGCGAGTAGGCCTCGCTCCCGTGGGTATGGACAATAAGAATCTGAGGGCCCTCACCCAGGGTGACGTCCACGGTCCCGGAGGAGATCACAGAGGCGTCCAGCTCCAGATTGGTGCGGTTATACAGGTAGACCCCCTCTCCAAAGAGGTACTGCCCGCCGCTTTTCCCCTGGGCGGTCATCTCCACAATATCCCCCTCGCCGGTCTGAGGGGGCAGCGATGGAGACGCCTGGTCCTCGTCCTCCTGCTGGTCGGGCAGAAGAGGCTCCGGCTCCTCCGAGGGCTGACCGGCCCGCTGGGCAGCTACAGCCCCCTCCCCCGCCGCCAGCAACGCGGACTGGTCCAGCAGCAGACGACCCCAGCCCGTCAAAGCCGAGGGGTGGACCTCTCCCAGCTGAGCGGCCATCAGAGAGACCGCCAGCTCCTGGCGCTCCCCCAGAATGGCCAGCTGCTCCCCCAAGGCCCCCAGATCCACCGTCATGCCGACCCCCCACACGGCCACCAGCGACAGCCCCAGCGCGGCGCCCCGCCGCAGGGCCCGTCCAAGCTCACCCTTGCCTGCCATTCGTATCCCTCCTTATCCTCTGTACGAGATGATAAAGAGTCTATGCGTAGAGGGGAGGAGGAAGAACCGGAATTTTTTGAGAGTTAGCTATTGACAACTTGCGTTAGCTGTGGTAAACTTAGCGTCACAAAGGGGTTAGCAATGACAAACCTCGGGAAAGGAGGCGGCGGCAATGCCACTGGCAATGGCGCCCCTGTATGAGAGCCTCACCATCCGAAAAATTACCGGCCGGGACGAGGTGCGACAGCACCTGGCTGAGCTGGGCTTTGTGGTGGACAGCCAGGTGACGGTGGTCAGCCAGATTGCTGGAAACCTGATTGTTCAGGTCAAGGACAGCCGCATTGCCCTGGACCGGGGGATGGCAAGCCGCATTCTGGTATAAAGGAGACGGAGTATATGAACACATTAAAGGACGCCAAGGTGGGGCAGACCGTCATCGTGGCCAAGCTCCATGGGGAGGGAGCCGTGAAGCGCCGCATGATGGATATGGGCATCACCAAGGGCGTGGAGATTTTCGTCCGCAAGGTGGCCCCACTGGGGGACCCCATGGAGCTGAATGTACGGGGATACGAGCTGTCCCTGCGGAAGGCCGACGCGGAGCGGATCGAGGTGCAGTGACCGCGTTTCGGCATCCGCAAAATCAATTCAAGAGGAGAGAATCGGATATGAGCATCAAAATTGCCCTGGCGGGCAACCCGAACTGCGGTAAAACCACCCTGTTCAACGCCCTGACCGGGGCCAGCCAGTCGGTGGGCAACTGGCCCGGCGTTACGGTGGAAAAGAAGGAGGGCCGGCTGAAGGGCCGCCCGGACGTGGTGATTCAGGACCTGCCCGGCATCTATTCTCTGTCCCCCTACACCCTGGAGGAGGTGGTGGCCCGGAGCTATCTGGTCAAAGAGAAGCCCGACGCCATCCTGAACATTGTAGACGGCACCAATATCGAGCGCAACCTGTATCTCACCACCCAACTGATTGAGCTGGGGCTGCCTGTGGTGGTGGCGGTGAATATGATGGACCTGGTGCGGAAAAACGGGGACCAGATTGACCTGAAGCGGCTGGGAGAGGCCCTGGGGTGCCCGGTGGTGGAGATGTCTGCCCTGAAAAACGAGGGGGGGATGGCCGCCGCGGAGCAGGCGGTGGCCCTGGCCCAGAATCACCCCAGCCGGGAGCTGCCCCATGTGTTTACCGGGAGCGTAGAGCACGCCCTGGCCCACATTGAGGAGTCCATTGAGGGGATGGTGGACCGGCACTGCCTCCGGTGGTACGCCATTAAGCTCTTTGAGGAGGACGAGCGGGTCCTGGAGGAGCTGGCCCTGGAGGAGGGGCTGCGGGCTCACATAAAGGGGCACGTGACCGAGTGCGAGCAGGAGCTGGATGACGACGGCCCCTCCATCATCACAAACCAGCGGTACGCCTACATCGGAGGCATTGTGGCCAGGTCGGTGGTGAAAAAGGCGGCCAAGGGCAGCCTTTCCGTCTCCGATCAGATCGACCGGATTGTAACCAACCGGATTCTGGCTCTGCCCATCTTCGCTCTGGTAATGCTGGCCATTTACTCCATCGCCATGGGGGCCGCGCCGGGAGACGGCGGCATCGCCATCGGCACCATGGGCACCGACTGGGCCAATGATATGCTGTTTGGCGAAGTGGTCCCCGATTTTCTGGATGGACTGCTGACCTCCCTGGGGGTCTCCGGCTGGCTGTACGGTCTGGTGATGGACGGCATTGTGGCCGGTGTGGGCGCCGTGCTGGGCTTTGTGCCCCAGATTCTGGTGCTGTTCCTTCTGCTGGCCATCCTGGAGGACGTGGGCTATATGGCCCGGGTGGCCTTCATCATGGACCGGATCTTCCGCCGCTTCGGCCTGTCGGGCAAGAGCTTTATCCCCATGCTGGTAGCCACTGGCTGCGGTGTCCCCGGTATTATGGCCTCCCGCACGATTGAGCAGGACCGGGACCGGAAAATGACCATCATGACCACCGGCTTTATCCCCTGCGGAGCGAAAATGCCCATCATCGGCCTGTTTGCCGGGGCGGTGTTCGGCGGCTCCCCCTGGGTGGCGGCCTCGGCCTTCTTCATCGGCGTTGCCGCCGTGGTGGTGTCCGGCATTCTGCTGAAAAAGTTCCAGATGTTTGCCGGAGAGCCCGCTCCCTTTGTGATGGAGCTGCCTGCCTACCACGCCCCCTCTGTGGGCAACGTACTCCGGGCCACCTGGGAGCGGGGCTGGTCCTTCATCAAGCGGGCGGGGACCGTGATTCTGCTGTCCACCATCGTGCTCTGGTTCCTTCAGGGCTACGGCGTTGTGGATGGGGTGTTCCGGGCCGTGGAAGACAACAACGACTCTCTGCTGGCCGCCATCGGTTCTGGCATTGCCTGGCTCTTTTACCCCCTGGGCTGGGCGGGGGACATGGCCTGGAAGGCCGCTGTCGCCACCTTCACCGGGCTGATTGCCAAGGAGGAGGTGGTCAATACCCTGGGTGTGCTCTACCATTTCGCCGGCGAGGAGCTGGGGGACAACGGCGAGGGCATCTGGGCCCTGGTGGGAGCGGACTTCGGCGCAATGACCGCCTACAGCTTTTTGATCTTTAACCTGCTGTGTGCACCCTGTTTTGCCGCGATGGGGGCCATCAAGCGGGAGATGAACAGCGCCAAGTGGACCGCCGGCGCCATCGGCTACATGTGCGGCTTTGCCTATGTGGTGTCCATGATTGTCTTCCAGCTGGGCGGCCTGCTGACAGGGGAGGCGACCTTCGGCCTGTGGACTGTGGTGGCCGTTGCGGCACTGGCCGGGCTTCTGTACCTACTGCTCCGCCGGGGATACCAGGGCGAGGAGCACTGCCGGCTGGACCTGCGCACACCGGCAAAGGTGTAAAGGAGGTGTCAGAATGGGAAACCTGATTGTAGGAGGGTTCCTCCTGGTCATCGTGGGGCTGGCTGGACGGTCTGTCTGGCGCTCTCATAAGGCGGGCAGGAGCTGTGCCTGCGGCGGGGACTGCGGGTCCTGCGGCCACTGCCACAAATAAAGAGGAGCCCCGGCCGGCGGCCGGGGCTCCTTCTTCGGTTGGGAAAAATTTTAGGGGCCAGGGGCTTTTTCTGGCGGCGGGAATATGATAGAATAGGGATAAATTCCAATCAATCTGGAGGAATACGTCATGCCCTATGCGATTCTGGCGGCGGTCCTGGTGATTCTGGACCAGCTGGTCAAATATCTGGTGCTTCAGAATATTGCCCTGGGGGAGCGCGTCCCCCTGCTGCCCCATGTGGTAGAGCTCACCTATGTGCGCAACACCGGCGCGGCCTTCAGCCTGTTCCAGCAGCACACCTGGCTTCTGGCCCTGATTTCCCTGGCGATGTCTGTGCTGCTGGCTGTGGCCATCTGGAAGAACTTTTTCCGCCATCCCCTGGGGAAGCTCACCCTCACGCTGCTGCTGGCAGGGGCGGTGGGCAACCTGATCGACCGGGCCCTCCGGGGGTTTGTGGTGGACATGTTCAATCTGCTGTTTATGCGTTTTGCCGTCTTCAACGTGGCCGATATCTGCGTGGTGGTGGGGGGCATTGCCGCCGGAGCGTATTACCTGTTCCTGGCCCAGCGGCTGGAGCCCGGGCTGGAGGAGGCGGACCATGACCGTGCAGACCTGGAGGGCTGACCGGGAGGGGGAGCGGGCGGACGCCTTTCTGGCCCGGTGCGTCCCCGGGCTGACCCGCTCCGCCGCCCAGCGCCTTCTGGAGCGGGAGGGGGCCCGCCGGGCGGGGGTCCCGCTGCGGAAGAACGACCGCCTTTCCCTGGGGGACACGGTGGAGGTCACCCTCCCGGAGCCGGAACCCGTCCCCCTGGTCCCGCAAAACATCCCCCTGGATGTGGTCTATGAGGACGCCGACCTCATCGTGGTCAATAAGCCGGTAGGGCTGGTGGTCCACCCCGCCCCCGGCCACCCGGACGGCACGCTGGTCAACGCACTGTTATATCACTGCGGAGATACACTGTCTGGAATCAACGGGGAGCTGCGTCCCGGCATTGTCCACCGTATCGACCGGGACACCTCCGGCCTGCTGATTGCCGCCAAGAACGACCGGGCCCACCTGGCCCTGGCCGCCCAGCTTCAGGACCACTCCCTGTCCCGGGTGTATGAGGCAGTGGCGGTGGGGGGTCTCCGGGAGGACGCCGGAACGGTGGACGCCCCCATCGGCCGGCACCCGGTGAACCGAAAGAAAATGGCCATCGACCCCAGGGGCGGCCGGGCGGCCGTGACCCACTGGACCGTCCTGGCCCGGTTTTCCGGGTATACCCATCTGGAATGCCGCCTGGAGACAGGCCGCACCCACCAGATTCGCGTCCATCTGGCCTCCATCGGACACCCTCTCCTGGGGGATACGGTGTACGGCAGCAAAAAGCCCGTCCCCGGTCTGGCGGGGCAGTGCCTCCATGCCCGGCGGCTGCGGTTTGTCCACCCCGCCACCGGCCAGAGGATGGAGCTGGAGTGCCCCCTCCCCGCCTGGTTTCAAGCGGTGCTGGAGCGGCTGGGGCGTATGTAAAAGGGGCACCTCCGCGCCCCTACCCGATGATGATATTTTCGGAGATCTCACACAGGGCCTGGGCGGCCTCCATGTCGTACCGGCGGCTTCGGGCCAGGTCGGACAGGGAGATCATACCCACCAGCCTACCCTGGTCCACCACGGGCAGCCGCCGCACCTGCTGCACAGACATGAGGCGGGTGGCCTCCCGGCAGTCGTCCCCGGGGGATACCGTGGTGCAGCTGCGGGTCATGATATCCCGCACCGGGGTCTGGGCGGGGTCCTCCTCCGCCGCCACGCACCGCAGGACGATGTCCCGGTCGGTGACCATCCCCCGCAGGCGTCCATCGCTGCCGCAGACGGGCAGGGCGCCCACATTGTGCCGGCCAATCAGACGGGCAGCCAGGGCCGCAGAGGAGGTGGGCTCCACCGTGACCACACTGGGATTCATCAAATCGCGTACCAGCATACAAAAACCGCCTTTCTGGAAGATCTGGAGATACCTCCAGTTTTCCCGAACGGCGGTTTTTTATACGATGCGGGCAGCCCAATAGAAAATCAGAACGTTTCGGGCCGCCCTTTGGAGCGGGCGAAGCCCAACGTTATCCGGTGATGGTGGTGCCCGAGGCCCGCTGGCCCAGCATGTGGAGCAGAAGGGCGTGTTCCGCCCGCCCGTCCAGGATGGAGACCTCTCCCACGCCGGCCTGGACGGCGTGGATGCAGCCCCGGACCTTGGGCTCCATGCCGCCGGCGATCAGGCCGGTGTCAATCAGCTCCTCCGCCCGGCGGGTGTCGATGCGGTCCACAGCGGTTTTGTTGTTGTTGCTGTCAAGGAGAATGCCCCCCACATCGGTTAGAAAGACCAGACTGGCGGCCCCCAGGGCCTCGGCAATGGCCCGGGCGGCGTCGTCGGCGTTGCAGTTCAGGCCGGCCCCGTCCTCGCCCAGGGCAATGGGGGAGACCACCGGCATAAACCCGGCGTCCAGCAGGGTGTGCAGCACCTTGGGGTCCACCCGGGTGATGTCCCCCACCCGGCCCAGGGCCGGGTCCTTGACCGCGGCGGTGAGCAGCCGGCCGTCCTTTCCAGAGATGCCCACTGCGGAGACCTCCAGCCGGGCCAGATCGGCCACAATGGCTTTGTTCACCTGGGCGGACAGGGCCAGCTCCGCTGCCTCCAGGGCGGCCTCGTCGGTGACGCGGTAGCCGTTTTCAAATCGGGTGGGCACTTGCAGCTTGTCCAGCAGGGCGGTGATGTGTTTGCCCCCGCCGTGGACCAGCACCACCCGCATTCCGGCCATGCGCAGGGCGGCGGCGTCCTGGAGGGCGGTGTCCGCCTGGGACTCGGCCCCGATGGCAGAGCCGCCATATTTCACCACCACGGTTTTCCCCTCGTGGCGCTTGAGCACGGGGAGAAGGGACAGGAGGGCGTGGACCTTCTCCAGGCCGTCCAGGCCGTGGACCACGTCGTACTCCCGGAGGCAGGTCTGGACGTAGTCCACATCAGAGGGGGTGTCCACATAGGCGCTCCCCCGTTTCTGCCGGGTCTCCGCCCCCTTGCCGGTAATCAGGAGAACAGAGGGGGTCTGACAGCCCAGGATGGCCTGGCGGATGGCCTCTCCCCGGTTGGGTTCGATGGAGTACTCGCAGTTCTGGGCGGCCACATGGCCAGCAATCTCCTGGCAGATGGACAGGGTGTCCTCCTCCCCGCTGTCCTCCTCGGTGAGGACCACCAGATCGGAGTACTGCCCGGAAATTTCCCCCAGGTCCTGCCGGCGGTCCAGCGCCTTTCCCCCGGGGCAGCCGAAGACGGTGACAATCCGCCGGCCGGGATACTCCGCCTGGACAGAGCGGAACAGGGTCTGGAAGGACATGCGGTTGTGGGCGTAATCCACGATGGCAGTGACGGTCTCGTCAGCGTTGGAGTAGACCTCCATCCGGCCGGGGACCCGGGCCTTCATCAGGCCCACATAGATGCACCGCTCGGGGATGTTCAGCCCCTCGCACACGGCGATGGCGGCCAGGGCGTTCTCCACATTGAACAGCCCGGGCATGGTCAGTCGGAATTCCCGCAGGAAGCAGCGGGTTTTCACCCGGAACAGGATGTCCCCGCCCCGCTTGCGGATCTGGGAGGCGTACACGTCCGCCTCCGGGTCCTTCTGGGAGAAGGTGTACAGCGGAACCCCCGCCTTTTGGGCGGCCCGCAGCACCCGCTGGGCGTGGTCGCAGTCCAGGTTGACGCAGTTTATGTCCGCCTGTTCAAAGAGCTTCAGTTTGGAAGAGAAGTAATCCTCGAAATCCGGGTGCTCAATGGGAGAGATGTGGTCCTCTCCGATGTTCAGAAAGCAGGCGGCGGCAAAGCGGGTACATAGAGAGCGGTGGTACTTCAGGGCCTGGCTGGATACCTCCATAGTCAGATACCGGATGCCGGTGTCCCGGGCGTTGGCCAGGTGGCGCTGGAGCTCCAGGGGCTCCGGGGTGGTCAGGTGGGACTCGAACCGGCCCACCCCATCGTAGGTGTCGATGGAGGAGATGACCCCTGACTCGGGCAGGCCCTCTCCGTGGAGATACTCGTCCAGGATGTATTTCAGATAGTATGTGGTGGAGGATTTTCCCTTTGTTCCGGTGATGCCGATGACGTGGAGGTCCGGGCTGCCGGAGGGGTCGTTGAAGTACAGCGTGGCCAGGGGGGCGATGGCCCGGCGCATATCCTTGACCAGGATGCGGGGCAGGTCTACATGGGGATAGGGGACCTCGGACACATAGGCGGTCGCCCCCTTCTCCCGGGCCTGGAGCAGGTACTCCTCCTTAAAATGGGCTCCCTTACAGAGAAACAGGGTGCCGGGGACCACCTCCTGGGAGTTGTAGGAGACCAGCGGAATCGGCTCGGACATGGGGAGGTCCCGCAGCTTGGACCAGCTTTCGGTCAGCAGGCCGCATTCCTCCAGGCGGACGCAGTATTCGATCAGATTGTGCAGGGGGGTGCTCATAGGCAGCATACCTCGCTCTCAGATTCGGATTGTGTACAGGGAGACGGGAGAAGGCTTATTCGACAAAAATGTTCCGCAGCGAACGGCCGCAGGCCAGGATGGCCCGGTCGGCCAGCACCGCCATGGCGTCCAGGTAGAAGTGGGGCAGGCGGTGGCGGGTGGCGAAGACGGACAGCTCTGTGCAGGCCAGCACGCCGCTGTCGCAGCCCAGGGCCACAAGGTCCCGGTGAATGGCATAGAACTTCTGGGGGTCGCCGTCCCGCCCCGCCTTCACGTCGTCATAGATCAGAGACATGACCTTCCGCTGGGCCTCCGGCGAGGGGACAACGGGCTCCAGCCCCAGGGCGAGAAATTCCTTTTGGTATAATTCCATCTGGATAGTTCCGTCAGTCGCTAAAATGCCGGGGCGCTTGCGCCCCTGGGCGGCCAGGGCCCGGGCAGTCTCCCGGATCATGTGGAGGATGGGGACGCCCACCTGCTCCTGCACCCGGTCCAGGAAATAGTGGGAGGTGTTGCAGGGGACAGCCAGAACCGTACACCCCGCCCGCTCCAGTAGCTGCGCATCGGACACCAGGCGGCGCAGGACGGTCTGGCGGGCTGCCTCGCCGGCCAGGATGGCGGCGGTGCGGTCGGGCATTCCGCTGTCGGACAAAATCAGGGCGTTCACATGTTCCTGATCGGTCTGAGCGTCGGTGCGGTCCAGGATAAACTGATAAAAGGTATTGGTAGCCTGGGGGCCCATGCCCCCCAGAACGCCGAGACGGTACTCCATATGTGCTCCTTATGGTATTTTGTTATACTGATGAAAGCGCTTGATGTTGCCGATGTGGTTTTTCAGCACCCGCAGGTGGCGCTTCAGGGAGGCGTCCCCGGCGTACACCAGGGAGTGGGTGTCAGCCCCAGCGCGGATCAGGGCGCGCATCTCCGGGTGGTACTGCCTGGGGGTGAAGCGGAAGGCCACATATTTGGGCACCATCCGCCACAGGGCCCGGTTTTGGGTGATGAGCAGAGGGCTGTCCCGGTGCTCCACCCGGTCCTCCACTACCAGCCGGGCCAGGTTGTGCCCCGCTCCGGTGAGATAGAAGTTGCTCCTGCCCTGGCGGCAGTTGATCTCAAAGGCCCGGTAGGTGCCGTCCCGGCTGTCATACTTGATGTCGAAGTTGGAGAAGCCCACATAGTGCAGGTCCTCCAGCAGGGCGCGGATCTTCTGTTCCAGGGCCTCGTCACAGTCGGTCAGGATGACGGCGTGGTTGCCGATGCCGTGGGGGGAATGCTCCTCCAGCAGGACGTGGCCCAGGCACATGAAATTGACCCGCCCGTTCCGGTCGGAGTAGCAGGTGAGCACCCGCATGAAGCTGTCGTCCCCGGGGATGAACTCCTGCAAAATCATGTGGTCCTGATAGCCGGCGGCATAGACGTGGTCCAGGCTCTCCAGCAGCTCCTCCCAGGTCTGGCAGATGTAGACCTTGGCCAGGGAGTGGTCCCCGCAGGCCCAGTAGGCCACGCTGTCGGCGGGCTTGGCGATGTAGGGAGGGCCCCAGGGGAGAGTGAAGTCGCGGCCCATGGAGCGGTCATAAATTACAGTGGCCGGGTGGTCGATGCCGTGCCGGTCGCACAGCTGATAAAATTTCTCCTTGTTGATGAGGGTGTTCAGCAGGTCCTCGTCGATGTAGGGGGCGATGACGTTGCCGGGCAGCTGGTCCCGGTACCGGGCAGCCAGCTGGACATAGCTGTCCCCGCAGCCCAAAAGAAGGACGGTCTTGTCAGAAAATTCCTGGGCCGCTGCCCGGGTGTTCCGCAGGAAGGCCTCGTCCGTCTCGTTATCGGGGCACACCCGGTAGTCCAGGATGGCGCTGCCGTGGCAGGGGAAGGAGGGGTACTTGCCATAGGCTACGGAGCGGACTCCGTATTCCTGGTGGAAGGCCCGGGCCACGCTGTATACGTTGATGTCCCCCCCGAAGAGGAGGGGCTGAAAGGAAACGGCGGTGGGCATGGTTGAAAACCTCTTTTCATGGTGTGGAGCAGGGTCAGCGAAATTCCCGCTCAAAGCCCCGGGCGAAGAGGGGGTCAATGTCGAAGACGGCCAGGTCGCCGCAGGAGCATTTCAGGCCGGTGACATTCAAAATGGTCTCGTTGGCTCCCACGCGGCCCAGAATCTGGGCCCGCTGGCCGTTGATGCGGACCGAGCGCCGCCGGGTGGCGCGCCACTGGCGGAGCATGGCCCAGAGGCCCTCCTCCCGGGGGCGGACCAGAGTCAGGCCGTTCTGATAGCCCACGGGGAGCACCGCCACCCGGGTGGGCTTTTTCAGCACCAGGGGCCTGTCCGTGCCGACGGTGTGCCCCTTGGGCAGCCAGCGGACCTCGGTCAGGGGGGCCTCTCCATAGCCCACGGTCTTCAGCCCGTCGCCCCGTGTGCGGCGGCACCGGCCCAGAATGGCGGACCCCGCCCGGACTCCGTCCAGCCGGGCCTCTTCGTTGTGGAGAAGGGCAAAGGAGCCGGCGGCATGGACCATCCCCGTCTCGAACCCGGCGGTGTGGATCGCCTCTAAAATCTGCTGGAACTGCTCCAGCTGCTGCCGGCACGCCGGGTCGTTCACCTGGGCGGCGTGGAGCTGGGTGTAAATGCCGGACAGGGCCACGTTTGGCAGGGAGCGGTAGGCCAGCAGCAGCTTTTCCGGCTCTCCGGCCAGAAAGCCGCCGAAGCCCATCCCCGTGTCCACCTGGATATGGGCCTCTGCCACGGTGGAGCGGTTCTCCGCCAGGGCGTTCAGAGCCATCCCCGTATCCACGGAGGAGATGGTGCAGACCACGTTCAGATCCACCAGCCGTTCCAGGGTCTCCCGGTGGGTGGTGGAGCGGAGCATCAGAATCTCCTCGTCCACAAAGCCGGCCCCCCGCAGGGCCTCGGCCTCGGACACCTCAGAGACGGCGAAGTGTCCGATCCCCTCGTCCCGGAGCAGCCGGGCCAGGGCGGCGGCTCCGATGCCGCCGCCGTCGCCGGTGAGCACGCCGTAAATTGCCGCGCCCGCTGCCCGCTCCTTGATAACCGCCAGATTGTGCTTGATCGCAGCTCGTTCCACCACCAGCCTGCGCATGTGCAGGGCCCTCCTTTGCGTCTTCAGAGTGCAGGGGCATATCCCCTTCATTTTACCCGCTATTTTACCACATTTTTCAGCGGATAGCAAGAAAAATGGAGCGGCCTGCGGCCGCTCCATGGGGAAATTAATCCAGACCCTCCAAGGCAAAGGCCTCGGCCGGCAGGATATCAGACAGTTCTACCAGCACAGGGGACAGGCCACCGCTGAAATCGGGGGCCGCGGTATGCACCGGCAGACCCGTGTCCAGCGGGGCGGAGGGCAGGGCGATCAGGACGGTGGGGGAGGACTGCCCCCACTCCACCAGCAGTGCGCCCTTGTGCAGATCCACAATGTGTCGGGCGATGGGCAGACCCAGGCCGGCCCCCTGCTCGGGCCGGGGGAGGGCATGGTTGGTGTCCTGGTGGAGCATGGCGGCCAGCTGCCGCGGGTTGATGGATTTTGCGCTGTCGGACAGGGCAATCACCGCCCGTCTGCGCTGGCTGCGCAGACGCAGAATGACCTGTCCCCCCTTGGCGGCCCGGGCTGCGTTGGCGATAAGGGTCAGGAGCATCCGCTGAAGCAGGACAGGGTCCCCGGGAATCAGCAGCGAGGTCAGCTTGGTGTCATAGATCAGGCGGACGTCCGCCTGGCCCAGCAGGCCGGACGCGGCCTGACAGACCTGGTGGCACAGGCCGGCCAGGTCCATAGTGATCGGCTGAAAGGGGAGGCCGCTCGGGCCGCCCGCCTGGCACATAAAATCCAGGTTGCTGACCAGGCGGAAGGTGCGGTGGTAGCTCTTCAAAAAGCGGGCCCGGGCAGAGGGGGAGAGACTCTCCTGCCCCGCGGCAGTGAGGGGACCCAGCTCCACGGCGAACTCCCCCAGCAGGCTGCGCAGGCCCCGGACAACGCCGTCCAGCTGAAGTTCGGTCAGGGCGGCCTGAGGGGCGGGGTGAAAGAGGAACAGCTGCGTCTCCTCCCCCGCCTCGCTCCGGTGGAAGGTGTAACGGGACAGCCCGTCGGTGAAGGTGCCCTCTCCCGAGGGGGTGGAGAAGGGCAGCGTCAAAAAGTCGGGCAGGGCGGCGTCGGCTGTCAGCTGAGGAATGTAGTGCCGGGCCAGCCGGTTGGAATAGAGGATTTTTTCTTGATTGGCTTGAACCGCGCCTTCCGGGAGGGAGTCCAGAAGCGCTTGATAGGTATCTGGCATAAGGGTGCTCCTTTCTGACCAAAGGCCTGACCCAATGAAACAGCAAGCGGTGAAGTACCGTCTGACAGGACCCAAGGTAGCATGTGCCGAAAACAGGTTTCACATAACGCCGCCACAGTATATCAAAATTTCCCACTATACACAAGAGGTTGGCGGCAAAAAAATCCAAAAAAACTAAAAATTCGCCTCTGCGCTCCAAAGATGCCGCAGGCGCAAAAAAGGCGGCTGCGGGCGAAAAAATGACGTCCCCCATTTTTTTCTAGCTGGATGGCGAATTTTTGGGGAAAAATTTTCTGAAATCTATCTAAAAAAACACTAGGAAAACCGCAAAAATGGGGGTATAATACCGCTTGAATCCAGGAAACAATACAAGGGAATCAATATAGAAGAAAAGGAGTCGTTCAACATGAGCATCAAAGTTGGCATCAATGGGTTTGGCCGCATCGGCCGCATGGTTTTCCGTGCCAGTCTGAATCACCCCGACATTGAGATTGTGGGCATCAATGATTTATGCCCCGCCGACTACCTGGCTTACATGCTGAAGTACGATACGATGCATGGTAAGTGCGAGGCTGAGGTGGGCTTTACAGACAGCGCCATCGTGGTCAACGGCAAGGAGATCCCCATCTTTGCCGAGAAGGATCCCGCCAAGCTGCCCTGGGGCAAGGTCGGCGCGGAGTATGTTGTGGAGTCCACCGGCCTGTTCCTGACCAAGGAGAAGAGCCAGGGCCACCTGGACGCCGGCGCCAAGAAGGTTGTTATGTCCGCCCCCTCCAAGGATGACACCCCCATGTTCGTCTGCGGCGTCAACCTGGACGCCTACACCACCGACATGAACTTCGTATCCAACGCCTCCTGCACCACCAACTGTCTGGCCCCCATCGCCAAGGTCCTGAATGACAAGTTCGGCATCAAGGACGGCCTGATGACCACTGTGCACTCTGTCACCGCCACCCAGAAGACCGTTGACGGCCCCTCTCTGAAGGATTGGCGCGGCGGCCGCGCCGCCACCGGCAACATCATCCCCTCCTCCACCGGCGCCGCCAAGGCCGTGGGCAAGGTTATCCCCGCCCTGAACGGCAAGCT
>JAAWAD010000032.1 GCA_022791995.1 Lawsonibacter sp. | reverse complement strand
GGAGTAGATGGCCATGTTGTCCCGCAGGTAGTCAAAGCCGAACTCGTTGTTGGTGCCGTAGGTGATGTCGGCGTTGTAGGCGTCCTTCTTGGCCTGGCCGGTCACCCCGTGGATGACCAGGCCCACAGTGAGCCCCATAAAGCGGAACACCTTGCCCATCCACTCTGAGTCGCGCTTGGCCAGATAGTCGTTGACGGTGACAATGTGGACCCCCTTCCCCGCCAGGGCGTTCAGGTAGGCGGGGAGGGTGGCCACAAGGGTCTTGCCCTCGCCGGTCTTCATCTCGGCGATGCGGCCCTGGTGCAGAACGATGCCGCCCACCACCTGCACCCGGTAGGGCCGCATTCCCAGCACCCGCCACGCCGCCTCCCGGCAGGCGGCGAAGGCCTCGGGCAGGATGTCGTCCAGGGTCTCTCCATTGGCAAGGCGCTCCTTGAACTCCGGGGTCTTGGCCTGGAGCTGGGCGTCGGTCAGCTCCTTATAGGGCTCCTCCAGGGCGTCCACCTTGTCGGCAATGGGATAAATGGATTTCAGCTCCCGCTGGGAGGGGGTGCCGAAAATTTTTGTAAACAGACTCATAGCAGTTCTAACACCTCTTTGGTTGGGCTCCGCCCAAGCCCGCCGGGAGCTTCAGCCCCCGGACCCCGCAAGCCTTTGAAAAGGCTTGAGCGAAACGTTTATTTGGAAATTCCGGCTTCAGTCAATGGTTTAGTATACCACACATTGCTTCAGGAAAAAAGGCCAATTTGTAAATCTTCTTCAATTTGAACCAAAACCGGTCCGATTCCGGGCGGGACAGCGGGGCAGCGGCGCTCAGGCCAGCCGGGTCTCCAGCGGGACGCTGACCACAAACCTTGCGCTGCGCAGCTGGCGCAGCAGGATGGGCAGGACCCGGGCAGCGTTGTCTCCCCCCTCCAGGGTCAGGCAGGTGCTCCGTGTGCGGCCCGCCAACCGGCGCAGGGTGCTGGAGGCAAAGGCGGCCCCTCCCACGGTGTCCCCAGGGGCAAGGGACAGGGTCTCCTGCCAGCACACCCACCCCTCCTCCATCTGGCCCGCCTGCTCCTGGGGGACCAGGGCCAGGGTGGTCCGGGTGTGGGTCAGCCCCTCCAGGACACGGCTCCCCCGGTCCAGAAGGGCCCGGGTCTGGGCGGCATCCGCCCCCTCCGCCCAGATACCCAGACTGTGCCCGGTGCCCAGGATGCGGCAGACCAGACCGGGCTCGTCCTCCAGGGCCTGGGGGGTGAGGAAAAACAAGGCCCGGCTGCCGTCCTCCTCCAGGGTGTTCAAAACGCTCTCCAGCCCCTCTCCTCCGGCGCACCGGATGGCCAGATAGGTGGACACATTGGTCTCGTCCTCTGCGGGCAGGGTGGAGGAGGGGTCGTCCGTCCCGACCGGCTCCTGAACCGGGTCCAGACTCTGGCTGTACTCTCGCAGGCGCAGGTTCATCAGGTTGTAGGCCGCCTCCAGAAACTTGGTGTCGTCCATCCCCTCCGTACCGTTTTTGATGCGCACCAGATAGCCCTGGGAGATGTAGGAGACCGGGGTGTAGGTGTACTCCAGACCGAAAAAACTGCACACCGTCCCCAAGGGCAGGTAGGGCCGGCCGTTGCGGATGATGGCCCGGCCTGTCAGAACCTCCTGGGTGATATCGTTGCGGCAGGTCCCCGTGGTCAGATCAAAGGTGAGAAACTGGCTGGTGGTGTACAGGGTGACGGTGCTGCCCGTCCGTCCAGAGCCGCTGTGGGTATAGCTGCACACCAGCCCCTCCACCAGCTCATACCCTCCGTTGGTCGTCCGGTCAAAGGTGGTATAGGGCACATACAGGGTGCCTCCCGACCACAGGGGCATGGTATCCGCTGTCAGCCGGGCCACATGGTCCTTAATTGCGGTAAAGTAGATGTCGGCGGCGGCGGCCGGCTGGGGCAGGACCAGCAGAACCGCCAGCGCAGCTGTCAGGAGCCAGGCAGCCGCCCGTTTTCCCGTCTGTTTCAGCCATGACAAGGCGCACGCCCCCTTTCCAGCGCAAATTCCAGCGCTTTGCGGCTATTATAGCACAGGACCGGCCCCGGGGCAAGCGGAAGCCCCGCCGGATAGCGGAAACCGCAGCAAACGCGACGGCCCGGCGGGCTTTTGTCCAGCATTCCCCACAAAATCTTGGAAAATGCGCAAATTTTTCCGAAACAGCCTTGACAAGGGTTTGGGAGCGTGGTAGGATACTTGCAATTCCAGCGGTTCGGACGGGACCGCGGGCATTTTGACAACAGAATGTAGGGATAGAGGCGCGGCGCTCATGCGTAGCGCGGGGCAAGGCCGGGCAAGCCGTTCCGCGGGAGAGGGTGCGCCGCCGAAGGTCCTCTGGCCTGCCCGGGCCGGAGCACCTGGGCCGCGGGAGAAGATCCCCCGGACTGTCACGCATTTGTGGAGCGCTATCCAGAGGTCCCCGGCCGCCGCCGGGGGCGTCCGGTTTTGCCATGGGGCGCGCTGCCGCGCACCATGGTTTTTGTTTTGCGCGTGGGGCTGTGTGCGGCCCCGAATAACATAGGAGGGAATTATCATGAGAACCAGAAGATCCTGGGTCGTCCGGGCCGCTTTCCTGGGGATGCTGCTGCTGATGATGGCCACCGCTGCCTTCGCCGCCAGCCCCCTGGACGAGCCGGGCACCAAAATGATCGCCTGCCCCGACTGCGGAGAGGTGGGGGTCGTCCTGTCCGAGGACTGCCAGGCCGTCCCCTGCGAGACCTGCGGCGGCGCGGGCTATGTCCCGTCCCCCAGCAATTTCTACAACACGGGCATGGCTCTGCTGCCCCCCATTATCGCCATCGCCCTGGCTCTGCTGACCAAGGAGGTCTACTCCTCCCTGTTCATTGGCATCCTGGTGGGCGGGTTGCTCTACTCCAACTTCGATTTTGAGGGCACTATCAACCATGTGTTCAGCGGCGGAATTGTGGCCTCCCTGTCCGACGGGTACAACGTGGGTATCCTCATCTTCCTGGTCATCCTGGGCGTGATGGTCTGCCTGATGAACAAGGCGGGGGGCTCCGCCGCCTTTGGCCGGTGGGCCCAGAAGAATATCAAGTCCCGGGCGGGGGCCCAGTTGGCCTCTGTCGTCCTTGGCTGTCTCATTTTCATTGACGACTACTTCAACTGTCTCACGGTGGGCAGCGTCATGCGGCCCATCACCGACAAGCATAAGGTCTCCCGGGTGAAGCTGGCCTACCTCATCGACGCCACCGCCGCCCCTATCTGCATCATCGCCCCTATTTCCTCCTGGGCCGCCGCGGTGGCCGCCTTTGCCGAGGACGGCCAGGGTCTGACTCTGTTTATCCGGGCCATCCCCTACAATTTCTACGCTCTGCTGACCATCGTGATGATGGTGGGTATGGTGCTGCTGCATGTGGAATTCGGCCCCATGGCACGGTACGAGAAGAACGCCATTGAGAAGGGCGACCTCTTCTCCGGTCCCAACCCCTACGCCATGCTGGATGAGGAGGTGGAGGAGACCCGGGGCACCGTGCTGGATCTGGTGCTGCCCATTGCGGTGCTGGTCATCGCCTGCGTTATCGGCATGATCTATTCCGGCGGCTTCTTTGCCGGGGCGGACTTCGTCACCGCCTTCTCCGACTCTGACGCCTCCTTGGGCCTGATGCTGGGCTCCGCCTTCGGCCTGCTCTTTGCCTTCCTTTACTACTTCATCCGCCGCGCCATGACCTTCAAGGAGATGATGGGCTGCATTCCCGAGGGCTTTAAGGCCATGGTGCCCGCCATTCTGATCCTCACCTTCGCCTGGACCCTGAAGGGCATGACCGACTCCCTGGGTGCCAAGTACTTTGTCCGGGACTTTGTGTACGCCAACGCCCAGAGTATGCAGATGTTCCTGCCGGTCATCGTCTTTGTCATCGGCTGCGGCCTGGCCTTCGCCACTGGCACCAGCTGGGGCACCTTCGGTATCCTGATCCCCATTGTCCAGAACGTGTTTTCTATGGACAACCCCCTGGCCATCATCTGCATCTCCGCCTGTATGGCTGGCGCTGTCTGCGGCGACCACTGCTCCCCCATCTCTGACACCACCATTATGGCCTCTGCCGGCGCGCAGTGCGATCATGTGAACCATGTGTCCACCCAGCTGCCCTACGCCATCGCCTGCGCGGTCATCTCCGGCATCACCTACATCGTGGCCGGCTTCGTACAGACCCCCTTCATCGCCCTGCCCGTGGGCATCATCCTGATGCTGGGCTTCCTCTTCGTGATGAAGTCCCGCCAGGAAGGGTAAACCACCAAAAAAGCTGGCAGACCAGACGGTCTGCCAGCTTTTTTCTTGCAGGGGCGGATATTATCCCTTATTGAACACCGCCCAGATCATGATGATGGCCTGCTCCACGGTGGTGTTGGCATGAGGGGCAATGCCGCCGTCCAAACCGTTCAGGATGCCGTTGTTGGTGAGCATGGCTACAGCGTCGTGGGCCCAGGGGGCAACCGTATCCACATCGTTGAAGCGGCTGGTGTCGATCTCGGTGCTGTGGTCATCAATCACAATGGTGTCCCGGTTGTCGTCCAGGTACTCCATGGTCTTGCTGAGCATGACGCAGATCTCCTGGCGGGTGACAGGGTCGTTGGGGGCAAACTTCCCGTCCCCCTTGCCGGAGACCACCCCGAGCTTCACCGCCTTGAGAACCAAGGGATCGCTGGTGTCCGTGAACGCTCCGGCGGCGCCGGCCTCCAGGTCTCCGGCCTGTTGCTCCATCAGGGTGACAGCCAGCTGCGCGAACTGGAGACGGGTGATTTTCTCCTGGTAGATGCCAGCGGCGCTGAAGCAGACCAGACCGGCGTCCTCCGCCTGCTTCACAATCTCCTTGGCCCAGTCGGAGGGGCCCTGAGCGGAGCTGGTCTCCAGGTTCAGCATCATGTAGGCTCCACCCTCGCGGTCCAGGGCAGGATCGGGACCTGTGGATTGCCGCAGGGAAGCATACCAATACCCGCCGGTTTTGATCGCTGTTTCCAGCTTGATCGTGCTGGGCCAACCTGCGGAATATGCCCCTTCCTCGGTACATTTAAATGTGCCATCCGACATCTTCTGCGCGGGGTACAGCTTCCAAAAATACGCACTCGATGGCTCGGCCCCATGCGCTGAGGCTGACAGCTCGGTTGCGCTGGAGTCCAGCGTAAACATCTCACATTCTTTTCCCTTTTCGTTGTCAACGGGGTAAACGTAAACTGTCTCCTGTTTTTTCACATCATTGGGAAATGTGACAAACATATATCCCGCCTGATATTCCTGCGCAGCCGCCCCGGCGGGGATACACAGCAGGGTACACGCCATCACGGCGGCTAGAAGTGCGCTGAGAACTCTTTTTTTCATTGTTTTTTCCCTCCATATCATTTGGTTTGGTTGTCTTCACTGCTATTTTACTCTATTCTTTTCCAAATCGCAACCCCTATTTGACAAATTTCCGCATTTGTGTGCAGGGTCCGCTTCTGTATAGGGGCGGCATTTTTTGTCCTTCCAGGAAAAAGGGGGTTGACAAAGCGGCTCTCTGGTGCTATTGTTAGTTACACAAGTAATGAACCGGTTAACTTGTACGAATCCCAGGAGGTGATCTTGTGCATGGAGCCCTGGACGACCGCGCCATGATCTATTTGCAGATTGCTCAAATGCTGGAGGACGACATCCTCCGCCAGGTCTATCGGGAGGAGGAGCAGGTCCCCTCCACCAACGAGCTGGCCCGGGGGTACAACATCAACCCGGCCACAGCGGCCAAGGGCATCAATCTGCTGGTATCAGAGGGCATCCTCTACAAAAAAAGGGGCATCGGCATGTTCGTGTCCCCCGGAGCAGGTGAGAAAGTGAAGCAAAAACGCCGGGCCGCCTTCTATGACGGCTATGTCAAGCCCCTTGTGAAGGAAGGGGCTTCCCTCGCCCTGGCGGGGGAGGAGCTGCTGGCCATGGTTCGCCAGGCCATTGAGGAAGGAGAGACAACATGAGCGCTGGAATTTTAAAGGCCAAGGGACTGTGTAAATCCTACGGAACGAAGGAGGTGCTTCACGACCTGAATCTGGAGATTCTTCCCGGAAAAATATACGGGCTGATCGGCCGCAACGGGGCGGGCAAGACCACCCTGCTGGGCATCCTGACCGCGCAGAACACCAAGGACCGGGGCGAGGTGACGCTCGACGGCCAGCCGGTGTGGGAAAATCAGGGGGCGCTGAACCAAATCTGCTTCTCCCGGGAGCTTCAGCCCACCCTGTTTTCCGGGCAGAACAATCTGAAAATCAAGCACTATCTGAAGTCAGCCGCCATCTTCTATCCCAACTGGGACATGGACTATGCCCTGCACCTGCTGGACGAGTTCAAGCTGGAGACCAAGAAGAAAATCTGCCAACTGTCCAAGGGGCAGATGTCCATGGTGACAATCCTCATTGCTCTGGCCAGCCGGGCCCCCATCACCATCCTGGATGAGCCGGCGGCGGGGCTGGACGTGGTCATGCGGGAGCGGTTCTATCAGCTTCTGCTGGAGGATTTTTCCGCCACCAGCCGCACCTTCGTCGTCTCCACCCACATCATTGAAGAGGCCGCCTCCGTCTTCGAGCAGGTCATCATCCTGGACGAGGGCCGCATCCTGGAGAACGCCCCCACCGACGAGCTTGTCGGCCAGTTCCGGTATATCTCTGGCCGGGAGGACGTGGTGGACCAGGTGTGCCGGGGGCTGGAGGTGCTGTCCGTCCACCAGATGGGCCGGCACAAGACGGCGGCTGTCCGGGGGACCGGGAGCAAGCTGGACCCCGCCCTGGCCGCCGATGTGGACGTGTCCCCCATGAACCTGCAAAACGTGTTCGTGGCCCTGTGCGGCCATGGAGACGCCTGAGAGGGGGCAGCGGTCATGGGAAAATCCTTTCGGTTCTTTCTCCAGTTCTGCATGGTCAACCTGGGGGCCATTCTGGCCTTCGCCACCGTCGTTTTTCTGGGATGCTGCGCCACCGGCGTCCCCCAGGGCGCGGAGGGTCTTTTTTCCACTTACTTTCACATGTTCCCTATGATGTCCCTTATCATGGTCTTCGTTTACGGCTGGTCTCTGTGTACCACCTATCTAAACTTGGGACTGTCCCTCGGAGCCCGGCGGCAGGACATGTTCCGGGGCGTCCTGGGGGCGGTGCTCCTGAGCGCCGGGGTGTGCTGGCTGCTTCTGCTGGTGATGTCCAGTATTCCAGAACTGCTCCACTGGCCAAGGACAGGCCGCATATCCATGCTGTTGGATATGGGGAGCGCGCCTGGCTCCGCCGCCTTCTATCTGGCGGCAGCCATCACCCTCCAGTGTCTGGGCGCGCTGTGCGGCCTGGTGCTGGCCCGCTCCAAGGTGTGGGGAACCCTGCTGATGATCGCCGCTCTGCTTCTCTTTGTTGCAATCAGCGTCTTTCTGATGCTCTCCATCCTGTTTGATTGGTCCCTGTTCCTCTTTGTTCCCCGCTGGCTGCCCTGGGCGGTGCTGGCTCTGGTGTCCGGGGTGTCAGTGTGGGGGATCCGGCGGACCATCTTCCGCTATGTTGTGAGGTGATTTTTGATGTTTACTCTTCTGCGAAAATGGATCGGCATCAATCTGGACGATCTGCTTCTATGCGGGGGCGTGGTGGGGGGTCTGTTTCTCCTGGTCCAGATCATCATCGGCTGCGTCATGCGCTTCGGCCGCCCGGAGACCTCGATCACTCTGTCAGGCATCCTCCTGCCCGCCGCGGCCGCCTTTCTTCTGCTGGCCGTGACCCTGGCCCACGTGATGATTTCCTTCCCCATGATGCTCCAGATGGGCCAGTCCCGGCGGTGGGCTCTGGGCATCACCCTGGGCGCGGTGGGCTTTGAGACCGCCTTTACCATCGCACTGACCGCCCTGCTCACCTGGGTGGAGAGCACCTTCTCCCCAGCCCTGTGGCAGTGGCTGTCCGGGGCAAGGGCGGTGGTGCTGGGAGACGGACTTCTCTCCTCCCCCCTGCCCGGCAGCGGCGGCGTCCTGTTTATCGAGGACTTCTCCATCTCCTGGTGGCTCTTCCTCCTCATCCCCCTGGCCGGCGTGGCCGTCGGTTTTGTGATGGGAGCCGCTATCCAGCGGTTCGGAAATCGGGCCACATGGATCTTTTGGGCCTTCTTTGTTCTGGTGGGCCTGGCCCCCCAGACAGTGCCCTCCTATGCCGTCGTCCAGCGCCAGGAGCTTCTGTACTCCCTCCCCATTCTGGGGGCAGGCTGCCTGCTCGCCGGGCTGGTCTGGTCGGTCTGGTCCCTGCTCCATGCCGTGGTTCGCTCGTAAAGGAAAACCGCACCCCCGCTGCTGCGGGGATGCGGTCTTTTTGCGGAGAGCCGGCCTCAGCCGGTAAAGCGGCTTATTTTGGAGGAAGAAGCAGAAAAAAAGCTTTACAAGGTGAATTTCCCGCATTATACTGTATGCCATAGGGCCGGCACCGCGCCGGCGCTCCGCAGGACCGGACCGGACTGGCCCGGCCCCTGCCCATTGGTATCCACCGGTTTATCGATACAAGGAGGGCAAACCCATGGAGAGAAGCATCGCAGATTTGAAGGAACGCATCCGGGCCGGACGGGCCAAGGTACCCGCCCATAAGGTCATCCGCGGGGGACAGCTGGTCAACGTCATGTCCAGCGAAATTTACCCCGCGGACGTGGCTGTCTATGGCGACATGATTGCCGCCGTGGGGGATGTGGAGGCCTACATCGGCCCCGACACCGAAATTATCGACGCCCAGGGCCGCTATCTGGTCCCCGGTATGATTGACGGCCACATCCACAGCGAATGCAGCAAGCTGAGCATCACCAGCTATGCCAAGGCTGTGGTCCCCCATGGCACCACCAGCATGATCTCCGGCCTGGATGAGTATATCTCCGTCTCCGGTCTGGAGGGGCTGAAGGAGGTCCTGGCCGAGGTTCAGGCCAGCCCGCTGAAGGTCTTCTGGGGCGCCCCCTACAAGACCCCCTACACCGTCCCCCAGTCCACCGTGGCCTACAACTTTACCAAGGAAACCCACGCCCAGGTGCAGCAGTGGCCCGAGTGCTTCGGCGTGTGGGAGACCGTGCGGGAGTTTATCCAGGAGGAGGACGAGGACACCCTGGGGGCCATCTCCCAGGCCTTCTCCAACCGCCTGCCCGTCTTCGGCTGCGCCCCCATGGCCCGGGGCAACGACCTCAACGGCTATCTGTGCGCCGGCGTCCGCCTGGACCACGAGAGCTATGACCACGAGGAGGTCGTGGAGAAAATGCGCAAGGGGATGCACATGCTCATCCGGGAGTCCTGCGTCACCCACTTCCTGGC
>JAAWAD010000031.1 GCA_022791995.1 Lawsonibacter sp. | reverse complement strand
GGGACATGGGTAGCACCCGACCCGGAAACGCTGGAACGGGAGTATCTGGCCTACTATAACTCCATGCGGAAGCGCAAGAAAAAGACGGCATAGCAACCGCCACGCCGTCCTAATTGAATGATTTTCACTTACAGGCACCGTCTCGGGGCACACTTCCTTATGGAGCGTGCCCCGAAGGAACCTGCTTTTTTGTATTTATCGCAAGCCAGCGAAAGACAGGGAACAACGATAAACGGTTATATATGGCGGCAGAAAATATAAGCAAGTTTTTCCTTGATAAATGTCAAAAAGGCCTTCTGTCATGGACAAGTGTTTTGTATGAACGGACAAAATTTCTTGACATCTATGAAAAAGGATTGACGGGACAGGGGCTTTTGTGTTACGATTTAGCACGTAAAAGTTGACGGAAATGAAAGTTGATATTTCCTGGACTTGCAAATATTGACAAGGAGGATTTGAACATGGACATTCAAAACGAATATTTGCGCGGCCTGATGGAGCGTGTGGCAGCGCGGAACCCGGCGGAGCCGGAGTTTCACCAGGCAGTGAAAGAGGTACTGATCTCTTTGTCCCCTGTCGTAGAGGCCCGCCCGGAATATATCACCGAGGGTGTGATGGACTGTCTGGTAGAGCCCGAGCGCACCATCAAGTTCCGTGTCCCCTGGGAGGACGATCAGGGCAAAATCCATGTGAATCGAGGCTTCCGCATCCAGTTCTCCAGCGCCATCGGTCCCTACAAGGGCGGCCTGCGGTTCCACCCCTCCGTCTATGAAGGAATCATCAAGTTCCTGGGCTTCGAACAGATTTTCAAGAACAGCCTCACCGGCCTGCCCATCGGCGGCGGCAAGGGCGGCTCGGACTTTGATCCCAAGGGCAAAAGCGACACCGAGGTGATGCGCTTCTGCCAGAGCTTTATGAACGAGCTGTTCAAGTACATCGGCCCGGACACCGACGTGCCAGCCGGCGACATCGGCGTGGGCGCCCGAGAGATCGGCTATCTCTTCGGCCAGTACAAGCGTCTGGCCAACGAGTTCAACGGCGTTCTCACCGGCAAAGGCCTGACCTATGGCGGCTCTCTGGCCCGGAAGGAGGCCACTGGCTACGGCCTTTGCTACTTCACCGACAATATGCTCAAGGCCGCCGGCAAGAGCTTTGAGGGGGCCACTGTGGTCATTTCGGGCAGCGGCAACGTGGCTCTGTACGCCTGCGAGAAGGCCACCGCTCTGGGAGGCAAGGTGGTTGCCATGTCCGACTCCAACGGTTATGTCTATGACAAGGACGGCATCGACCTGTCCCTGATGAAGCAGATCAAAGAGGTGGAACGCAAGCGCATCAAGGTATATGCCGAGCGCAGGCCCGGCGTGGAGTACCACGAGGGCTGCTCCGGCGTGTGGCAGATCCCCTGCCAGATTGCCCTGCCCTGCGCCACCCAGAACGAGCTGGACGAGGCCTCCGCCAAGGCCCTGATCCAGAATGGCTGCTTTGCCGTAGCCGAGGGGGCCAATATGCCCTGCACCCCCGAGGCGGTGGACGTCATCCAGGCGGCCGGACTCCTCTTCGCTCCCGCCAAGGCGGCCAACGCCGGCGGCGTGGCCGTGTCCGCCCTGGAGATGAGCCAGAACTCCATGCGCTTCTCCTGGACCTTCCAGGAGGTGGACGACCGGCTGAAAACCATCATGACCGACCTGTACCACAACGCCGCCAACGCCGCCGAGAAGTACGGCATGGCCGGCAACCTGGTGGCAGGCGCCAATATCGCCGGATTCCTGAAGGTGGCGGACTCCATGCTGGCCTATGGCCTGGTGTAAGGAGGGGGCACAATGAACGACTATGTTGCCCGCGTCTCGGCCGGCCTTCAGGAGCGGTACGCCAACGAGCCGGAGTACCTCCAGTCTGTGCTGACCTGGCTGGATATGATCGCCCCGGCCCTGGACGACCCCCGGTTTGAAAAGCTGGACCTGCTCACCCGCATGGTGGAGCCGGAGCGGATGTTCACCTTCCTGGTGCCCTGGCTGGACGACCAGGGAGTGGCCCACACCAACCACGGCTATCGGGTGCAGTTCAACAGCGCCATCGGCCCCTTCAAGGGGGGACTGCGCTTCCACCCCTCGGTCACTCCCTCTGTGGTCAAGTTTTTGGGCTTTGAGCAGACCTACAAGAACGCCCTCACCGGTCTGCCCATCGGCGGGGCCTCCGGCGGCGCCGACTTTGACCCCCGGGGCAAAAGCCGCCGGGAGATTATGCGGTTCTGCCAGAGCTTCATGACCTCCCTCTACCGCCAGATCGGCGCCGACACCGATATCCCCGCCGGAGATATGGGAGTAGGCTCCCGAGAGGTGGGTTGGCTCTATGGCCAGTACAAGCGCCTCACCGGCCGGGCGGAGAGCAGCGCTCTCACCGGCAAAGGCCTGACCTACGGCGGCAGCCGGATCCGCCAGGAGGCAGCCGGCTTCGGCACTGTCTACTTCCTGGCCCGGATGCTGGAGGACCAGGGGGAGACCCTGGAGGGCAAGAAGCTGATTGTTTCCGGCTTCGGCAATATGTCCTGGGGCGTGTGCCGTAAGGCCACAGAGCTGGGGGCCAAGGTGGTCACCCTCTCCGGACCCGACGGGTATATCTACGACCCCGAGGGTGTGGCCACCCAGGAGAAGTACGATTTTATAATCGCCATGCGCTACAGCGGCGAGGACCGGGTGGAAGCCTACGCAGAGAAATTCGGCGTGGAGTTCTTCCCGGGCAAGAAGCCCTGGGAGGTCCCCGGAGATGCGGCTGTCCCTTGCGCCACCCAGAACGAAATCGCCGTGGAGGACGCGGTGCTGATTCTGGCCAACGGCGTGCGCTACTATGTGGAGGGGGCCAATATGCCCGCCACAACAGACGCCCTGAAGCTGCTGCGCCTCAGCCCCAAGGTGCTGACCGCAGGGGCGAAGGCCTCCGGCTCGGGCGGCGTGGCCGTGTCCGCCCTGGAGATGGCCCAGAACTCCATCCGCTACAACTGGTCCCGGCGGGAGGTGGACGACAAGCTGCGGACCATCATGAGTTCTATCTATGACACCTCCGCCGCCGCCGCGGAGGAATACGGCCTGGGCTATGATCTGATTGCCGGCTGCGACATTGCCGCCTTCAAGAAAATTTCGGAAGCGATGATCGCCCAGGGGCTGTAATATAAGTCCCGCTTAAAACTCCGGTGCAGTCCGGTCGAGTTGTCTCGGCCGGACTGCTCCACCCTCCACAGGGTCAGCAGCGGAGAAGTTCTGCTCCAGCCGGACCGCCCTGGAATAAAAGGTCCCGATGGGCAGCGCACAGGCTGCGGCAGCCTGACGGAGGGTCAGCTTTTTGCTTCGCCAGTCCTGGTGAACCTGGTGAAAGTTGTCGGGCAGGGGCCTGGGAGGCCGGCCAAACTGGACGCCTCTGGCTTTGGCGGCGGCAATGCCCTCTGTCTGCCGCTGGCGGATGTTGGATCGCTCATTTTCTGCCACAAAGGACAGCACCTGTAGCACAATGTCACTGAGAAAGGTTCCCATCAGATCCTTGCCCCGCCGGGTGTCCAGCAGAGGCATGTCCAATACCACAATATCAATCCGTTTTTCCTTAGTCAAAATCCGCCACTGCTCCAAAATATCCTCATAGTTGCGCCCCAGCCGGTCGATGCTTTTGATGTACAAAAGGTCGTCCGGCTTCAGCCTTCGCACCAGCTTTTTATATTGGGGACGTTGGAAATCCTTTCCCGACTGTTTATCCATGAAAATGTCCTCTCGGGCAACGGACAGCTCCTGCATCGCAAGCATCTGCCGGTCCTCGTTCTGTTCGGCGGTAGATACCCGAACATACCCATAGGATTTTCCTGCCATGTACGCACCTCCGTTGTATATATCTCCATCTTTTGCTCACATATCACGACAAGGGTATGCTATACCAATTTTACATAATATCACAAAAGAGGTCTGAGGAGGGGCGCTCAAATGAAAAAAATGTCGAATCTCGACGAAAAAGGTCCGCCGCCTGCAAATAACAGGCGGCGGACCTCGCTTGATGCAGTGTGCTGCGCTGCGCTTCTGCTTTTCTGGCGAACCGTTCAGCGCCAACGGCAGCGTGGGAAGCGGTCAGTCCTTGGGTTTTGCGCGCTTGATGTGGATTTCGGGCACGGCCAGGTTGTCAAACTGGATCTCCTCGGTGTCTTCCTCCAGCTCCTCCGGCTCCGGGACTGCTCCGATTTTTATCTCTGGCACAGCCAGATTATCGGACTGGAAGGATATACGCGGTGTTTTCTTTTCCTTCATAATAACTCCTCTCATCGGGTGCGTATTCTCCTGTGCGGCCGGGTACCGGCCATCCTCACAGCAGGTTGATAAAGAAGGTAATCGTAATGCTGTTAATAAAGTCGGCAAACATGCTTCCCACGATGGGGACCAGAATGTACGCCTTCACCGAGGGAACAAACCGGTCGGTCAGCGCCTGCATGTTGGCCATGGCGTTGGGGGTGGCGCCCATACCGAAGCCGCAGCTGCCCGCGGCCAAGACGGCGGCATCGTAGTTCCGGCCCATCACGTTGAAGACAACAAAATAGGCGAAGAGGAACATCAGCACCGCCTGCACCACCAGTAAAACAATCAGAGGCACTGCCAGAGCGGCCAGCTGCCACAGCTTCAGGGTAATCATGGCGATGCCCAGGAACAGGGACAGGCAGATTCCGCCGATGTCGTTAATTTCCCCCATCGGGACCTCAAACTTGCCTGTAAATTCGCTGAAATTCCGCATGACAGCTGCCACGATCATGGCGCCGATGTACACAGGGAAGTTCATAGTCGTCACATCGGTCAGCAGCCGGGAGACGATGGTGCCTACACCCATCGCAATGGCAATCTGATAGGCGGCCGGCGCATACCCGTGGATGGAACGGTGGTGCTTCTGTTCATCCTCCACCAGAGGCGCGTCATCCACAGGAACGGCAGTTTTCAGCAGGTCGTGCTTCAAAATCAGTCGGCGTCCCAGAGGTCCGCCCATAAGAGAGCCAGCGATGAGTCCGAAGGTAGCCGCCGCGGTACACAGTGTGGTAGCCCCCTCCAGGCCCAGACCCTCCAGGGTCGGTCCAAAGGCTCCTGCTGTGCCATGTCCGCCCACCATGGGGATCGAACCGGTACACATTCCAAAGGTGGACTCCACCCCCAGGAACGGAGAGAGCCCGACGGCTACTGCGTTCTGCAAAATGATCAGCGATGTGACGCAGGCCAGGAAAATCACCAGACTGAGACCGCCGCTCTTCAGCACCTTCAGGTTGGCCTGGAAGCCCACAGAGGTGAAGAATATAATCATACAGACGTCCTTCAATGTTTCATTAAAGGACAGCTCTATGATCCCCGTGGCGTACAGCACGCAGGACAGGATGGCAAAGAGCAGGCCACCCACCACCGGGGAGGGGATACAGAAAGCCTCCAGCATCTTGACTCGTTTTTTCAGCCAGGTCCCCAAATAGAGAATGACCACAGCGATGGCCAAGGTCTGATACATGTCCAGGGAAACATGAAGCGGGAGAGTCAGGCCACTCTCCTCGGGGGCCCAGACCGTGACCTCAATCCCCTGCTCTCGATAGTAAGCCGCCGCTCCCGGATGGAACGGAACCGGGACAGACTGGACCGCGCCGGCTGGGTCCAGGGACGCATCCATTGCGATGGCATTCTGCACCGCGTCGTTATGCCGGAACAGCGCGGCGGTAATCTGCTGCACGATAGAATCATCCAGGGAATTGCTGGCCACCAGAACGGCCCGGACCCCCAGTGTGGCCACATTCTGGGTCTGGCCCTGGTAGGTCCCCGCCGGAATGACGCAGGGGGTGTAGCAGTTGTAGAGGCTGGTCAGCTGCTCCACTGTGCGCTGGTCCGGGGACAGCAGCTGAATGTCCATCTTCTCTGCCAGCTGGGCCACCGCGTCAGTGGGCGCACCCGCAGTACAGAAAAAGGCGTCGATCTCCCCCCGCTCCATGGCGGCAGCGGAGTCGGCAAAGGACAAACGGCTGACCTCCATCATGTCAAAGGTCAGACCGTTGGCCATCAGGATCTGCTCGGCATTGCGGGTTACGCCCGACTCGTCCGCCCCCACCGAGACCCGCTTTCCAGCCAGCTCCGCAATGGACGTAATTCCAGAGGATTTTGAGGCTACAATCTGACAGGCCTCGGTATACAGGCCGGCCACAGCGCTGTATTTTGCGCCGCCCTCCTCTGACGCATATTGCAGGGTGTCGCTCTGCACAATCGCCAGGTCCAGCAGGTCGCCCCCCAGCAGCCGCAGGTTGGCCTCAGAGCCAGTGGTCGGCTTAACCTCCACCCCCTGTCCAATCTCCCCCTCCACTTGGGGCGCCAAGGCGCTGCCATAGGCATAGTATGTACCGCCCGTACCGCCTGTGCCAAGGCGCAACCCGTCAGAGGTTTTGCTGCATCCCGTCAGGCCAAGCGCCAGCACACCGGCCATCAGGATGGACAAAAAGGTTTTTCGCAATTTCATACCCGCATTTCTCCCTTTCCAAAATTTCGGATCGCCATTGCGGAGCCCGTCGTTGTGTAAATTATACCCGAACAGGGAGCATTTGTCAATTTCAAGCGGGGCAGTTTCACCAAAATGCGGGGTCTGGCATAGGTTGGGATGCAGACTTGAAAATGGAGGGTCGATGATGACTTCTTTCTCTCATATTCAATATTTTCTGGGCGCAAATTCCCCAGAAGGCTTCTACTCCCTGTACCCGGAGTTGATTCAGCCTGAAACCGCCTTGGCTGTCTATATCCTGAAGGGCGGCCCTGGCTGCGGAAAGTCAACCCTGATGCGGAAGGTCGGCAGCCAGATGGAACAGGCCGGCCTGGAGACTGAGTACATCCTTTGTTCTGGCGACCCGGATTCCTTGGACGCTCTGCTTCTGCCCCAGCTGGGCGTTGCCATTGTGGATGGAACCGCGCCCCATGTGGTCGAGCCCAAATATCCTGGCGCAGTGGAGCGATATGTCAACATGGGGGACTGCTACAACACTGCCGAGCTGCGCAGCCTGCGTCAGGAGATTATGGACTGTATGCGGGGCTACAAGGGCTGCTATCAGCGGGCATACCGGTGTCTGAGCGCCTCGTCTGAAATCATGGAGGACATGCGCGCCACCCTTCTGACCCAGGAGCTGGCAGAAAAGCTGGCAAAGCGGGCACAGGGCATCCTCTCCCGGGAAATTCCCAAAAACAAGGCAGCGGCTCCCGGGCAAATCAAGCAGCGGTTTCTGGGGGCTGTAACACACCAGGGGGTCCTCTGCCTGTATAACACCGCCCTGGCCCAGTGTGAAACGGTCTATGAACTGGCGGACAGCTGTGGTCTGGCCCACGAGATGCTGACCCATCTGCTGGCCGGTGCGGTGGAGGCGGGCTTTGACGTAGTGGCCTGTCCAGATCCCATGGCCCCCAACCGGCTGGCACATTTGCTGATTCCCCAGCAGAAGCTGGCGTTTCTCTCTTCCATCTCCTCACAGCCTCTTCCTAGCCAGCCGTACCGGCGCATCCGCCTGGACACGGCAGCCAGTCAGGAGGCTATGGGGCACAGCCGACCTCGCCTCCGCTTTGCCCGGAAGGTCTCCGCCGCCCTGGTGGAGGAGGCAGTGGACTCACTGGAGCAGGCCAAGACCATGCACGACGAGCTAGAGGCCCTATACAACCCCCACGTCCGGTTTGACATGGTGGAACAGATGGCGCAGGCAATTTCCCAGGAAATTTTGTCTGAACAATAGCAAAGAAGCGGCCGAAACGGCACTCTCCGTTTCGACCGCATATTTTTTGCGCCTTCTCAGGTGTGGCAGCTATGGCTTCAAGGGACGCAGGTCCAGGTCCAGATCCACATTCCCCTGAATCCCGGCCACCGTGCCTGTGTCGCTGTACTGCCACAGGTGGAAGTCATAGTAGAAGGAGGGGCGGCTGCTGTATTCAGCCAGCCACAGGGGCAGCTGGGTCAGCTCCTGAAGGTCATAGGACAGATAAGCCAAGTCCCGATTAAAGTAGACCGCCGGGGTATAGCCCCTTTCCTGAATGCGGGCGCAAAAAGCCTTGGCACACTGGGTCAGCTCCTCACCCGTTACATTTTTTGTCCGGGCATCAGGATTGGAGATGTACTCCCAGTCAAAGGCGACCGGATACGTGATGGCGTACCCCTCCAGTGCCAGGGCTACGAAATCCGCCTCTGCCTCCGCCTCCTGGGGATTCAGTGCCTGGGAAAAGAAGTAGACCCCCACCTCCAGACCGGCATCCAGCGCCCCCCGGATATTGTCCAGAAAATGGCTGTCTAAAATGAGACCGCCCTCTGTATATCCCCGATACCCCAGGCGGAGTATGGCAAAGTCGATTCCGTCCGCCGCAACGGCCTGCCAGTCAATCTCCCCCTGGTAGAAGGAGACATCCACACCGGTCTTAGCCCGGACACCGTTGTGCTCATACACGACCCGGCCTGTCGAATCCAGCTGAAATTCGCTGGCGTCGTACTGGTTCACAGGGACACCCTCCAACACCGTCATAGTTCTGTCCCGGTACTGAAACGTGGGGGGCGGCTCCGGCGCGGGAGGGGGCTCTGGCTCCTCCTGGCCTCCTGACACCACAAAATAGAGGGCTGCACCCGCTAAAATCAGCGCCAGGGCAGAGCAGATCAATGTTGCGGGTCCCATCCAGCTGGTTTTGGGCGGCTGATGGGACGGAGGGGGCGGCTCCGGACTGGGGGACGGATCAGGGGTTTGGACAGGGCTTGGATACTCGTTCATGCTGTCTCCTCCAAGGGGCCCGGGACGTGTCCGCCCAGAGGGCCAATGTTCGACAAAATTTTCTTTATTATAGCAGGTTATTTAGTGATTTGCAACAGCGAAAGAGAAAACGGCGTGAACGAAGTCACGCCGTCTCTTTTTACAGTTGCCAGCCATGATACTGGCGCGTTTTCACTCCATCAGATCCTTGCAGGAGGCCAGCCAGCCGTTCAGATTGGCGAGCAGGGCGTTGAACAGGGCCAGATCGCTCAGATCGTCGATATCGTCCGCCTTCAGGAAGGCTGCGTTGTCAGAGCGGCGGCCGTCAATCTCGTCCAGGTGCTCCAAAATGCCATATTCCTCTCCATGAAGGCCAATAAACTGCCAGTAGAGGGGCAGACGGGAGGTCTTAATCAGAATCTCCTCAATAGCCCAATCGGAGCTGAGCCGTCCATCGGTAAGGAACAACACCAGCACCGGCCTGTGCTGGCCGCCGTAGATCATGGTGATGTCCCGCATGGCCTCAGGCTCATTGTTGATCTGATAGTTGAGCATACTCATCCACCGCTCAAAGCCCCCGGCCTCGGCAAAGGTGTAGTCCCGCACGTTGTCCATGGTCACCGCGCCGAACTGGCGGCTCTTGGCCCCGAAGGCCCAGGCGTCCATGGAGGCGCTGTCCGTCAGCGTGGCGGCGAAGGCAAAGGCCTTGTCCACCGCCCGCTGGATGCGGCCGTTGCGGTACATGTCAAACATGGAGCCGGAGGCGTCAGCGCACAGTACCGTTTGAATCGGGACCTTGGCCACCTCCGGGAAGGCGGCCAGGGCGGAGAACATGTTTTTGAACAGGGGGGATAAGTATTCCGTGTCCCCCCGGCACTGGCGGGCCAGGTTGTCCATCCGGGCGCACACCTGAGGGGGCAGAACGGAGACAATATTCTGCACCGCCGTCGGGCCGGGCCGGCCGGGTCGGAAAAGGCCGGGCCGGGAGGGGCTGGAAGGTCGGGCAGGAGCGGGGTTGGCGGGCCGGGCCGGAGACGGGGGCGCCGGCTTGGGGGCGGCGGCCACCACCCCGCCGAAGCTCTCCACCAGGGCCTTCAGTCCCCCGTTGAACCCACGGCCCACGGCGTTGAAGCGCCAGTCGTCCCCCTTACGGTAGATCTCGCACACCACAATGGCCCGCTCCGCGCCGAAGTCGGCCCGGGTGTAGGAGAACCGGCCTGTCTCCCGCTGGCCATCCAGCAGGCGGGCATAGCCCTTCTCCAGCTCCTGGAGGGTGCGGGTACCGTCGATAGCAGCAGTAAAGGCCAGCTTGGTGATCTGGGTGGGCAGCCGGTCCAGCTGGAGATGGAAGCGGACCGATCCGCTGGCAGGACCGGGCTCCAGGGTGATGGCCCCCTCGGGGGATTTGGTCTGGTTGTAGAAGACAAAGTAGCGCTCGTCGGAAAGCTTTCCGGCAGCGTCCAGACCGAAGCAGGACACGTCGATGTCCACCGGAGCCCGGTGGAACAGCTCCAGGTCTAAGGTCAGCCCGCCGCACAGCCGGCGGATGGACTCTCTCTGACCGCGTAAAAGGTCCATGGCGGCACCTCCTGTTCTTGTTTCATTCCTGTGGGGGCGGTCCCCCTGTCTACGCCTGTTTATTCCGCCTTCTGGGGGAAGACCAGCTTACGGAGGGTCCCCACCGGTAGGACAACGAGGGACAGCAGAACGACCACACCCCACTCGCTGGCGGTGAGAGGGGCGGTACGCAGGATGGACCCCCCCACGAAGGTCATCAGCACCTGGACCACAGCAATCAGACCCATGACAGCCAGGAACATCCGGTTCTGGGTGATGTTATCGAAAATATTCACCTTATCCGTCCGGGCGTTGAAGCCGTTGAGCATAGCGCTGAGGACATAGAAGCAGAAGAAGCCGGTCATGAAATAGATGTCGTGTCCCTGGTAGATCATCTGTCCATCTGCGCGGAACAGTCCCTGGAAGAAGGGGTGTAGCAGGAAGAGCAGGCTGGCGGCGGTGAGGTAGATGCCCATGACCAGCAGAGAGGACCACATGTTTTTGCTGATGATGGACTCATCCCGGCGCTTGGGCTTCTCGTCCATATACCGGTCCAGAGCGGGCTCGCCGCCCAAGGCCAGAGCGGCCAGGGTATCCATGACGATGTTCACCCACAGCATCTGGGTGACCGACAGGGGGGTACCCATCCCCAGGAAGGGGCCAATCAGGGCAATCAGCACGGCGCTGATGTTGATGGTGAGCTGGAAGACGATAAACTTGCGGATGTTGTTGTAAATGGTGCGGCCATAGAGGACGGTCTTCACCACGGAGTTGAAGTTGTCGTCCAGGATGGTGATCTCGGCGGCCTCCTTGGACACCTCGGTGCCCGAGCCCATGGCAAAGCCCACGTCCGCCTTTTTCAGAGCGGGGGCATCGTTTACGCCGTCTCCCGTCATGCCCACCACCAGGTTCAGCTCCTGAGACACCCGGACCAGACGGCTCTTGTCGGTGGGCAGAGCCCGGGCCACCACCCGCAGATGGGGCAGAGCCTTTTTCAGCTCCTCGTCGGACATGGCGGCCATATCGTCGCTGGTGAGGGTCAGATCGTCCGGGCTCTCAATCAGCTTGGCGTCCCGGGCGATGGCGGCGGCGGTCTCCTTCTTGTCACCGGTGACCATGACCACCTGGATGCCCGCCCGCTTGGCGGTGCGGATGGCCTCCACGGCCTCGGGCCGCAGCTCGTCCCGGATGCCCACCATGCCCACAAAGGTCATGTCCTGAAGCAGGTGCTCCCCGATGCGGTTGTCCGATGTGGCAAAGGCCAGCACCCGCATGGCCTTCTCCGACAGCTGGGACATCCGGGCCTCCAGGGCGGCGCGGACCTGATCGGTGAGGGGGTGGACCTCCAGATTTTCGTCGTAATAGCGGGTGCAGTGGGCCAGCAGCTTTTCCGGGGCGCCCTTGATGATGGCCCGGTCCAGCTTGCCCCCGGTGAGGAGGCTGGCGGAGTACTTGTTGGCGCTGTTGAACATCAGCCGGTCGGCACAGGATAGCTTGTAGGTCTCATAGGCCAGGGTGCCCTCCACCCCCACGAACTGGTGCAGGGCCCGCTCTGTGGCGTTGCCGCCGGTGACCTGAAGCGCGCCGCCGCTGACCAGGGCGATGGCGTTTGTGTTGCCGCAAATGTTGATGAGGAGCATCTCCTGGAGCTTTTGGGGAATAGCAGTGTAGTCGGTATACTCCTTATCCTCGGGGGAGATAAAGCTGGTGACCTGGAGGGCCCCCTTGGTGATGGTGCCCGTCTTGTCGGAAAAGAGGATGTTCAGGCTGCCGGCGGTCTCCGCACCGTCGATCTCCCGGATCAGGATGTTGTCCTTCAGCAGCTTTTTCATATTCAGACCGGAGACCAGCGCAACCATCATAGGCAGGCCCTCGGGGACGGCCACCACGATGATAACCACCGCCAGGGTGATGGAGGCCACCAGATCCCGGAGAATCTGCATCAGGTTGGCCCCGGAGAAGTAGCTTGCGGCCCCGGGGAGCAGGGTTGGGGTAAAGAAGACGCAGTTGAGCATGAAGGCGATGGCGATGAGGGTGCCTCCGATATAGCCAAAGCGGGAGATGGCGTCGGCCACCTTGCCCAGTTTCACCTTCAGGGGGGACTCCCGCTCCTCGTCCTCCTTCAGCTCAGAGGCCAGACGGCCAAACTGGGACTTGTCGCCCACGCATTTGACCTCCATCACCGCCTCGCCGCTGGTGACCACCGAGCCCCGGTACACCTTGCAGGGGTCCAGGAAGTCCACCTTTGTCTCGTCGTACTGATAGCCGGCGGGAGCGGGGGCCTTTTTGGCGTCCTCACTCTCTCCGTTCAGGCTGGCCTGGTTCACCTTGATTTCGCCGCTGACCAGAACGCCGTCGGCGCTCACCTTGTCCCCCGCCTGAAGGAGGACGAAGTCGCCGGTGACGATCTCGTCAATCTTCAGGTCCCGGACCTGGACCTGTCCGTCCCGTTTCCGAAAGACCTTGCACATGATCTTGGAATATTCGTCCTGGAGCTTCTGGAACAGCTGGTTGTTGGAGTACTCGCTGTAGGTGGAAACGGTGGTAGCCAGGGCAACGGCGATGGCAATACCCACCGCCTCCAGCCAGTCGCCCACCCCGACGATGGCGAAAACAACCGTGATAATCAGGGCCACGGTGAGGATGCGGATCAGGGCGTCGCCCCGGAAGGTGTCCCACAGCTCCGCCCAGAAGGAGGACTGCTCCGGCGGGGTCAGGGCGTTGCTGCCGTACTTTTTCCGGCTCTCCTCCGCCTCCTGGTCGGTGAGGGCGTTTACTTGTTGGTCATTCAGCATAATGGTTGCTCTCCTAAATCTGATAAAATCATTTCGAGTAGTTCTTGTGTACCGGCCTGGGCCGGTTTTTGAGAAAATTGAATGGGAAAGCCCCAGTCCCGGTTCCACAGTGCGCTGTCCTGGGGAGCGAAAGCTCGCTGGCAGGCCCGAAGCATGGGCACGTCGAACTCCGAGTCCCCCAGGCCCCAGACCGTCTCCTCCCCCTCCAGCGCCCGGACCCGGTCCAACACCGCCCCCTTGTGGATGGCCAGGGGGAAGAGGTACAGCTTTTTTCCCTGCCGGCACAGGTCCCAGCCCTGGGCATTCAATTCTGAGACCAGCTGGCAGCAGGTAGCGCTGTCAAAGGCCACCTCCTCCACAAAGAAGACCGCCAGATACTCGTACTGCTTGGACATGCACTGGATGCCCGGCAGGGCGGCCAGCACCTGGGCAATCCCCCCGGACAGATCCAGGGGCAGGGCGGATACGGTGCGCCGGACATACGCGGACCAGACGGTGTCCTCCCGGCCCTCCCGGTAGAGGTACAGGCCGTTTTGCAGGGCCAGATATTTGCACCAGCCGTGCTGGACAAAGCCCACCCGGTTGGCCTGCTCCAGGCCCCGCAGGGTGTTGAGAAAGAAGGGGGCGCGGGCGGCGATGGACTGGAAGCAGCGTAGCGCTCTTTGGGTCATAAAGCCCACCGGCTGCGTCTCCCGCCACTCCACCGGAACGGTTATGGGCCCGGCGGGGTCCAGCCGCCGCGGAGAAAAGATCAGTGTCCGGTCCAGATCAGAGGCGACAATCATGGCCCCTCCCCCCGCCGGTCGGCGATCAGCCCGCAGCACAGGTAGGGCATGTGGGGGTAGAGGATCACAGGGACCCCTCGCTCCCGGGCCAGGAGGAGGATGTGGGCTGCGCCGGGATGCCCCTCTTCCCGGAGCAGGATACGGTCAGGCACCCGGCGGAGGAGGACCCGGGTGGTCTCTCCAATGCTGGGCTTGATACGGTTGATATCCGAAATACCGAAGTCGGCGCCGATGTGCCGGACCACCTCCATGCCCCGCCAGTCGGGTGTGCGGTCCCGGGAGAGAAGGGCTGGAAATTCCTCTTGAATTTTCCCGCGGAGTGGGGCGAAATATTCACATACCCCGTCCAAATACCGGCTGGTCTGGTCCGCTTCCTGAAATTCCCGGTAAACGCGCACGCCGTGGAACTGTCCGGGGGCAATCAAGGCTTCGCTGTGGACGGTCCGGCTGATAAGGCCGCATACGGTGCTGTTCAGACAGCAGGAGGGGTTGACGAAATCCTCCCGCGTGGCGCACAGGGCCGTGGAGTGGGCCGGGTCGGCCAGCACCGCCAGGGTGGGCCGCAGAGCCGTCCCGTGGCGGGCGTTGTACTGCTGGCAGGATTGGGACAGCTGCCGGGTAATCATTCCCTTTCCGGTCCAGCCGTCTACAAAAACCAGCTGCTCCGGGCGATACCGCCGCAGCAGCCAGGTGATGGCCGCCTCGTCAAAGCCCTTGCCCCGGATAATGCTCACCCCGTAGTGGGGCACCTCCCGGCCCAGCTCTCGGGCGGCGTACCGGCGCATCAGCACCCCGCAGGGCACCCCCGCCCGGACCAGGGAGACCAGAACAGGGTTTGGAATTTCCTCCAGCACCAGACGGGTGAGTAGGCCGGTGTACCGGGCCACGGCGGGCAGCTGGGTTTTCAGAAGGGCAGAAAAAACCTCCAGGTACTGGGGGCTGGGCACCTGCTCAATGGGCAGGTCCTCGGAGTAGTGGCGGCCCCGCTGGATCTCTCCCTCCCTGAGAGCGGCGGGGCGCTCGGCCACCCGGCCGGTAACGTCCTGGAGCAGAAGGGTCACGTCCTCGGGTCGAAAGCTTCCAGGCGGCATCAGGGGAACAGGCTCCATCACAGCGGCACCACCTCCACCTGTTCGCAGCCCCGGCTGTGCAGCCACTGGACCAGCTGGTCCAGGCCGTTCAGCCGCCAGAGGCCGCCCTCTCCCACCGGCAGGCAGTGGGGCTCCACCAGGATCACCGCCCGGCGGTACCGCCCCTGGGGTACGTTGTACACATAGCCCACCGGGCTGTAGCGGTCCGGAGAATCGAAGCACAGGCCGCTGTCTACCGCGGAGCCGGGCAGGGGGTACACGGGGCTCTGGGTGGTGGAGTGGAAGGCAGCGGCCCCACAGTAGCCGGCCATCAGGGCGGGGGCGTAGATGCACTCCCCTGTCCCTAAAAACAGGGTGTCCGGGCCCAGCTGCTCCAGCAACCGGGTCCGCTCCCGGCAGATGCGCCGCCCCTCCGCCTGGGTCTGGGGGGACAGCAGGGTTCGCCCCGAGGGGGGACTGCCCGGGCCGTCCAGGGTGAAGCGCATGGGGGACTTGGGGCAGACGCGGCCCCGCCAGTCCTCCAGGGCGGGGGGCTCCAGGGGGGCGGCTTCCACCTGCGCGATGGAGCCATGGAGGAGGGAGACCATCTGGATATCCGCCCCCAGCTTCTCAGCCATAGTCCGGCAGGCGCTGCCGTCCGTCCAGTCCAGCAGGGAGAGGAGGACGAACCGCCGGATTCCGAACCGCTGGCAGAGGGCCTCCGCCAGCTTCAGGGCGGTACGGCCGGTGGTAAATTCGTCGTCGATGATAACCGCCCGGCGGCAGTTCTTCAGGAAGGGTTCCTCCACATCCAGGTGGAGCAGATGGGTCTTGGCGTGGGAGTGGGACTCCTCAAAGGTAAGGGGCTCTCGCCCCTCCAGGGACAGGCGGGTAGTGCTGATATAGGCGCTCTCGCCGGTGTAGCAGGCGGCTGTAGCCTGGGCCAGTCCCGTGGCGGTCTCCGCGAAACCCACAAAGAGGGTACGCTCCTCCGGCCCCAGGGTGATCTGGTCCGCCTCCAGCGCCTCCATCATGGCGGGAAAGGGCATGATATCCTCTCCGGCGGCGATTTTGGGCCAGACGCCAGGGTCCTCCGCCCCTTCCAGGGCCAGGGACAGCAGCTTGCCCGCAGCAGGGAGGGCGGCGGGGCAGATGGGGATGTGCTTGCCCAGCACCCGACTGACAAAGAGAAAGGCCCGGTTGGGGTTGTTCCGCAGGGCCAGAGAGAACAGCCTGTCCGGCCTCATACCAAACCGGGGAGCGTCCAGGGCCAGCTCCAGCCGGAGGGCGGACCCGGCTGTCAGGGTAACTGCCTTCATGCAGACGCCTCCCCTCCATCGGCCATAGCGATCAGGTCCCTGGGGCCCTTATCGCCCTGCCAGACACCGTAAATCCGTGCCAGACGCAGAGTCCTGCGGGCCCAGACCAGGTGGGGCCGGGCCTCATTCATCCGATTTTTCCCTGTCCCCGCCTGCACGCCGCCCCCCGCCTCCACAATGGCGCAGGCGTCCTGCCAGGACTCCAGAGAGACCACGTGCTGGGCCTGGACGGGAAGCAGCTGGGAGGGGTGGATACAGGTTTTGCCGCACAGGCCATTCTGCAAATCCAGAGCGGTCTCCCGCAGCAGGCCCTCCAGCTCCGCTCCACGGGAGGCCCGGTAGTACTCCCACACCGGGCCGCTGATGGTGTACCGGTCCTCCAAGCCGAAAATGCGGACCACATCCCCAATAAAGCCGGCCACAGCAGCCACCTGATAGATGGGGGTGTCTACGCTCCGGCGAACGCCATACAGACCGCACAGGTCGGTGCCGCCAATTCGGATATTCAACACCTGGCTGTAGAAGGCGTCGGTGCATTCCCGCAGAGCGGACAGCTGGTCCAGCCGGTCGGGAGCCATCAGACCGGCGCTCTCCAGGATTGGCATGATATAAAAGGGGCATCCGCTCTGGCGGCACAGGTCGTTGGCAATCAGCAGAGTCTGCCGAAGCGTCTTCGGCTCCGCCTTGGGCAGAATCACGCCGGTGAGGACCTGGCAGTGCTTGAGCAGCAGGGGGACCAGCCGCTCCAGCATAGCGGCGTCCCGTACCCGGACAAACAACAGGGGCAGGGATTCTTCGCCCTCCAGTCTGGACAGCTGGCGGTGCAGATTTTCCTCTGCCCGGGCGACATCTCGGTCACCCACCGCGTCCTCCAGACAGACCGCCATCGCGGTCAGATCCCGAAGCTTGCGGGAGAGCAGAATGGAGGCCAGATCCTCCCGGGTGCCGGGGATGTATAGCAGGCCGCCCAGCGCCCCCCGGAGCAGGTCCTGGTCCGCGCTCCGGTCAAAGGGCTCCGGGGGGCGGGAGAACAGAGTCTGGCGGGCGGACGGCTCCAGAAAATCAAAGTAACGCATGGATGTGGCCTCCTGAATGTGATGGGAACCCTCCCCAGGGCAGGGCCCCGGGGAGGGATCGCCAGAGCGGACGGCTATACGTCCAGCCCGTATTTCTTGCACAGGGCCTCCAGACCGCCGGCAAAGCCGGAGCCCACAGCGGAAAACTTCCACTCGCCGTTATGACGGTAGATCTCAGCGAAGACAATGGCGGTCTCGGTGGAGTAGTCCTCCCCCAAATCGTACCGGAGGAGCTCCGCCCCGCTCTGGGTGTCCACCAGACGGACATAGGCGTTGGACACCTGGCCGAAGTTCTGGCCCCGGGACCCGGCCTCATAGATGGTCACGGTGATGGCAATGCGCTCTACATAGGCTGGAACCTTGTCAAACTCAATGGTAATGGCCTCGTCGTCCCCCTCGCCCTCACCGGTGCGGTTGTCCCCGGAGTGGGTGACGCCGCCGGCAGACAGGTTGTTGTAAAAGACGAAGTCGGTATCGTGGGCACACTTGCCGCTGGCGTCCAGCAGGAAGATGGAGGCGTCCAGGTCGTAATCCGCCCCGGAGTCGTACTGCTTCACGTCCCAGCCCAGGCCCACCAGGGCCACCTTCAGATTGGGGGCCTCCTTGCTCAGGCTGATTTTCTGTCCTTTATTCAGATTGATGGGCATTGTTGTTCCTCCTTTGTTGTTTGATGGGGGTGTCTGGCTCAGGCGTACTTCTGCACCAGGTCCACGATGCCAGGCTCATAGCCGGGCTGGCCGATGGCGTTGAACTTCCACTCGCTGCCGCTGCGGTAGATCTCGCCCACGATCATAGCGGTCTTGCCGGAGTAGTCCTCGGTGAGGTTGTAGCTGGCGATGGTCTCCTTGCTGCCCTCGTCCACGATGCGGATATAGGCGTTCTCCACCATGCCGAAGTGCTGCTTGCGCTTGACACAGTCGTAGATATTTACCACGAAAATGATGCGGTGGATGGACTGGGGCACCTTCTTCAGATCCACCTTGATCTGCTCAGAGTCCTCCATGCCGTCCATCTTGCCCCCCACCAGGTTGTCGCCGCAGTGGTGGATGCAGCCGGTGGAGTGGTCCTTATGGTTGAAGAAGATGACGTCGTCCTTCACGTTGATGATCTTTCCGTCAGCGCCCACCATGATAACGGAGGCATCGATGTCCACATCCACCTTCTGCTTGAACAGGCCCAGAAGACCGCCGCCCTGCTTGACCTCTTTCCAGCCCAGACCCACCAGGATGTTGGTCAGCTGAGATCCGTCCTTCTTGCTCAGGTCAATTTTTTGTCCCTTTTGCAGTGAAATAGCCATGTTGATCTCCTCATTTCTGATTTATTTTTCTTCTCTTCCGACGGGGCAGAGCCCGCAGGCCCACAAAAGGGCGTGCGTTACACGCTCAGGCCGAAGTTGCGGCAAAGGGCTTCCAGGCCGCCGCTGAACCCGGCGCCCACAGCGGAGAATTTCCACTCGCTGCCGTGGCGGTACAGCTCGCCCACCACGATAGCAGTTTCAATAGAGTAGTCCTCCCCCAGATCATAGCGGATCAGCTCGGTATTGGTGGCCAGGTCCACGATGCGGATATAGGCGTTCTCTACCTGGCCGAAGTTCTGGCTGCGGGTATCGGCCTCGTGGATGGTGACGGTGAAGGAGATTTTCTGCACATCGGCGGGCACCTTGCTCAGGGTGATGGTGACAGCCTCGTCGTCCCCCTCGCCCTCGCCGGTGCGGTTGTCCCCGGAGTGTACTACGCTTCCGGAGGGGTCCTGGGGGTTGTTGTAGAACACGAAGTTGCCGTCCGACTCCACATGGCCGCTGGCCCCGGTGAGGAACATGGAGACGTCCAGGTCAAAGTCGTGACCTCCATCATACTTGTTGGTGTCCCAGCCCAGACCGGCCAGAATTTTATCCAGCCCCGGGTTGCCCTTGGTCAAATCCACTTTTTGTCCCTTAGAAAGATTGATTGGCATGTTTATACGCTCCTTTGTCATAAAATGATTCTATCAAAACTCCGCCCAGCGGAGGGGGATAACAAATTCATGCGCCCTGTGTGCTCAGCCGCAGCTCCTCCAGTTTCCGGGTGTCCCGGATTCGGGCGGCGTCCGCCTCCTGCTGAAGCTGCCGGGTCTCCTGAATGCCGGAGGTGATGGTCCTCCAAGTCTGCTCCAGGGCCTCTGAGGACTCCGAGCGGGTCATTCGGACCTCGGCCTGCCCCAGGCGCTCCCGGACCCGCCGGTCCACGTCGGCCATAGCCTGATTCTGGAGGCGCTGGCGCTTCATGCTCACGGCATAGGACAGGGACTGCTTGAAAATCGGGATGGTCACAAGGAAGGAGGACCGGATTTTGTCCATCAGGGTCTGATTGCTGATCTGCATGGTGCGCAGCATGGGGATGGACTGCATGGCCACTGTCTCGGACAGGCGCAGGTCATGGACCCGGCGCTGAAGGGACAGATAGGCCTGTTGCACCCCCTCCACGTCCATCTGAAGCGCCCCGTCCCCGGGCCGGCGGACCAAATCACCTTGCAGCTGGCTCAGGTAGGCCTCCAGCTCCTTCAGGCCCTGCTCCCCGGCCAGAACATACTTCACCAGAGAGCGGTAGTAGGACAGGTTGGCATCCAGCAGGGTCTGGAGCCGCTGGTTGGCAGCGGCAATGTCCGCCTCGTACCGCTTCAGCTCGATATAGACCCGGTCCATGTCCCGGCCCATGGCCTGATACTTGGCCAGGATTCGGTCCAGCTGACTGGAGCTGTCCCCCCGAAGGCGGGCCAGGAGCCCTTTTTTCTCCCCGGAAATTTCCGCCGGGTCAAACTGCTCCATCATGTGTCCCAGAGAGGACAGCAGTGCGCTGGAATCCCCGGGCTGGCAGGTGTTCAGCCCCTTCAGAATGGCGTCGGAGCACTGGGAGAGCTCCTGGGCCGCCCCGCTGCCAAAGGTGACAATGGAGCGGGTGTCATAGACAGAAATCTGGCTGACCAGTTCGTCAATCTCCTTGGAGCCGGTCAGGCGCTGCGCCATCTCCTGGTGCTGGAGGGACAGGTCCAGAGGCTGCATGGCGGCAGTATCTTGCGGCATAGGGCGCCTCCTTGGGAATCAGCCGCCGAAGAGGCGGCCCAGCCATCCGCCCCCCTTGCTTCTGGGGCGGCGTGTACGAAGATTTGGAACGGCAAGGTCATAGAGAAAGGGCCCCGCCGTCAGGGTATCAAAGCTGTCAGGCCGCAGGTGCTTCTCCAGGTTTCGGTAGCCCGTGGGGGTAAACACCGCAATATCAAAGCCCACCAGATTCAAAAAGGCCAGCAGAATGCACTCCTCCAGGGTGAACACCTTTTCGGTCACGTCCACAATCAGAATCTTGGGTACCACCCGGGTAAAGTCAAAGCTCTGAAGCAGCCGGAGCAGCTCCTTGTCCAGGTTCATCAGCACGGACAGCATGGAGGCGGCCAGATCGCTGCCCCCGTCCACAATCAGGTCGTAATCGATAAGGGCCTGTATTTTCTCCAGGATGTAGTCCTGGGTGTCGTCGGGCAGGTAGTCGTAGCGGTAGAAGGAGGACGCCTTCAATGCCTTGGGGTCCAGCTTTCCGCTGTGGAGGAAAGAGCGGGCCTGGGGGTTGCTCATGGAAGGCCCGTTCACCTGGAGGAAGGGGACGCTTTGAAACAGCAGAGTCTCCGGGGTGAGCATGGCCTGAATGCGGTCCCAGTAGAGCTCGATGTCCCCCTGGTCCACCCCACTGATCTTGGAAAAGAGATTGGGCACATAGACAACGCCGGCCTCCGCCCGGAAGGAGGGGCGGTACTGGGCCTCCTCAGGCCACAGCTGGCCCACCTCGTCATAGGTGGTCTTCAGCGTGACCGGCTGAGAGCGGGTGAACTGCCGGTCACGAAACATGCCAGTGTCGCTGTACAGCAGCTGGTCCAGCTCCCGGGAGGCGTTGTAGGCGGTGGTGCCCGCCCGCACCTTCTCCTCCCGCTGGGGGAAGGGCTCCAGAGGCAGGCTGCCCTCAAACCGCACCTCCGCCCACAGGTGGGGAAGGAAATGGTTGTCAAAAACCGCCCGCACCTTCTGGTCGGAAGAAATACACAGCACATCCGCTCCCATCTGGGCCAGGGCCCACAACAGGGCGGCCTCCCACTCGGAGGGAGCGCCGTAATAGAGGAAGGCCGGGGGATGTTCCTCCTGGTAGCGGTCAAAGAGCTTTCCGGCGTACCGCCCCAGCCAGCAGGCCAGCCGGACGCCGTGGTTGTACAGCCGAACGCCGTCCTGCTCCGGGTCCTGTTCCAGCACCTGGGCCAGGGCACGCTGAGCCAGCAGCTGATGGACCCGACCGCAGCCGGGCTTCAGAGTCTGGGCCAGGGCACGGATCAGGTGGGGCCGGGGGAGACTTTTGTCCAGACTGCGGAAGGGCTCGGTCTCAGCGTTGGTGGGGGCAGGGATCCTCTGGTCGGCAAGCAGCCAAACCTTGGAGGATGCGTCCAGCTCCCGCTTCAGCCGGAACAGCCGGTTGCGGTAGACCGCCCGGTCGTCCGCCCCCATGAGAATGGCAAAGAGGGCCCGCAGCTTGGGTCCCTCTCCCGCCGCCCTCTGGAGGCTGCTCTGGAGCACCGCCTCCCACACCGGCTTGTCCCCTGCCCAGCGATTCAGCTGGACCTCCTCGTCCATCCCTGCCCAGGGAGCGGGACCCAGAGGGCGGGTGAGATCGGCCTTGGGCCGGGCCTGTGCGGGCCGGGCAGGCGCAGGGGGCGGGGAGGCCCGGACGGGCGCCGGCTTTGGCGGCTCCGGGACCTTTGGGGGAGCGGGCGGAGACAGAAGCTCCCCCTGCACCAGCTGGGAGAAACGCCCCCCCGGGTCAGCCTTCCGATAGGGTTCCTCCGTCTGCCAGTTGGCATACCACACATCGCAGCCCGCCCGGTGGAGCAGGCGGAGGAGCAGGGCCTCATATTTCCAGATGTCCCCCTGGTACAGAACCTTGGGGGGGCTGGCCTTGCCCAGCCCGGATAGGATGCGGCCCAGTGGTCCGTGGAGCCAGCACATAAACTTGATGTAGGCATTTTTCAGGATGTTGTCGTTGGCCCCCTGGACGCGGAGGAGGTTCAGGGTGTCCTCCATGGCCCCGCTGAGGGTGGGCCGGGCGGCGGGGCGCAGCTGCCCCAGCCACACAGTCATATGCCGTTCCATCACCGGGCGGCTGAGAGCAAACGAGCGGCCGGTGATTGTGTAGAGCTGGGTGATCTCCGGCTCAGCGGGGTTGCGCAGACCGTTTTGGAGCACCACGCCCCCCGCCTTCGCCTGGGCCTGGAAGCGCTCCAGCAGAGCGGGGATTTTCCCCTGGGCATCCCGACCGATGACACGAAAAAAGCAGGATTGGGGAGGGGTACGCTGCTCGATGGGCAGAAAACAGGATTCCAGGTTTTTCGCGTCGGCCATAGGCGGCCCCCTCCTTTTCTTAGATTTCGGACATACAGGCGGTCCCTGCGTCCTCCATTCCTTTTATTTGGAGTTGCTGGTATTCATATTCAGGGAGCCGGTGGTGGTCCCGCCGGCGCTGAGGGTGTTGTAGATCTTGATGGAGGGGGCCAGCCAGACACTGCCAGTGCCCCGGTAGACGTTGACCAGGCCCTCTCCGCTGACGGCGGACCCCAGGAGCGTCTTGGCGGAACGTTCCACCGTGAACTGGAGGGAGGCGGAGCGGAGAACAGCGAAGTTTCCATCCACCTTCAGCACGTCGTTTTGCAGCTCGATTACGTCAATTTCGCAGGAGGGGACGGGACACTCCAGCACAACCAGGCCGGTGCCCGACAGGGAAATCTGGAACAGGCCCTCTCCGCCCCCCAGAGCTGCCGACAGGGTTCGCTGCATCACCGGCTTGACGGTGACGCCTCCCTGGGCACAGTAGAACATGCCCTTGTCCACAATGATCTCCTCCTTCTCCAGTTGGAGGAGGAGGAAGTGCTGGAAGGAGGGCTCCAGCACCAGCATTCCGCTGCCCCGGTATTCAGGCTGGGCGGTTCCCTCGCCGGTGACAGCTCCCGACAGCATCCGCCCCAGAACATTGCCAGCGGTGACGCCGGAGACCATCTCCAAAGGGCCCTGGAAGTAGCTCATGGCGCCCGGCTCGATGCTCACCATATCATTGGTCAGGTAGAGGGCCACCTGCCGGGCCCGAATCCCCTGCTTCTCCATAAAGTACAGGCTGGAGGCGGAGTAGATGCCGGTGGAGCCCAGCAGCTTCTGGTACTCCAGCACCTCAATCTTCAACCCTTTATATTGGGCTGTGTCAATCACCCGGATGTTCTCCCGGGTGCCGGCGGCATTGTATACCATAAAAATCCCTGCTTACTTTCTGCCCGGCTTCCACCGGAAACCGAAGCCGTAATACTGGTCCACCGCCTGATGGCCGGAGAAGAACTTGTCCTCCCGCCGGACCTCCAGGCCCCCAGGGCCGCCCTTCAGGCTGGCCAGCACGCAGAACCGGTCCCGGCTGTCTGGGTTGTCAATGCGGATCTCGATGTCGGGGGAGCCCTGTTGCTTGATGACCACAGCAGCGTCGGTGCTGCGCCAGTTGGGCACGCCCTCATAGATGTAAGCGAAGATAACGGCGAAATCAATGAGCTCCGGCCGCTTGAAGTACATGTTCTCGCCCCCCTGGCTGCTGCCCGACCGGTCGTCCTGGTCCAGTAGGATGTAGGGGTAGTCGTTGGCCGAGCCGAAGCTGTTTCCCAGGGCCTGAATGACCCCCTGGCCGCCGTCTTTCAGGCGGAACATACAGGCCAAATCCAGGTCGATGGCCTTCCCGCCCAGGCCGAACAGGCCCTTTTTACCCACGTTCCAGTTCAGGTTGGCGTGGAGCTGGCCGCTGTTCTTGGACAGGTCAATCTTGTGGGTCTCGCCGCTTTTTTTCAGAGTGATCTTGCTCAGATTGACCTTGGCGGGAGCGGGGGCCGGTGCTGGGGTGGGATCCGGTACTGGGGCGGGAGCGGGAGCCGGCACAGGGCTAGCAGCTTGTCCGCCGAAGTGGGCCAACAGAGCCTCCAGCCCGCCGTTGAAGCCGCTGGCCACCACTGTATACCGCCAGATGCCGTCCTTACAGTACAGCTCGCAGAGAATCAGGGCCTTTTCCTCCTGGAAGCCGGTTCCGGAGAAGGGATACTCAGCGCTCCCCTTGGAGCCGGACAGGGAAATGGAGCCGCTGGAGATGCTCCGCATGGTGCCCCCATCCACCGCCACAGTAACCACCAGCTTCTGGATGGTGCTGGGCAAACGGGACAGGTCCACCGTAAAAACGGAAGCCCCGCCGCTGTTCTCCAGGGTAATCGCTCCCTCGGGGGAGCTGGTCTGGTTATAGAAAATAAAGTAACGGTCGTCCGAAAGCTTGCCCGCTCCGTCCACACCGAAGCAGGTAACATCCGCTTCGCCGCCAGAAATTTGAACAGTGGCACGAATTGTGATAGGTTCGTTGTCATTCAGGTCCGATAATTTGATTTTTTGACCTTTTTGCAGCTCCATAACAGTTCATCCTTCCTTCCTAAAAACGGAAAAATAGTCCAAATCGCTAGTTCTAATGTTACTACATTCAAGGACCAAAATCAATCCTTTTCAGGAAATTTTAATAATTGGGATTGTATAGGACTGAAAAATATATAGGAAGAGAATTTCAGGGCAGACACACAGCCAAAGGATTTCTTCTTTCTGCCCAATAAAATAGAAAGACGTACCAGCCAAGAGGCCGGTGCGTCTTCTGCTATATCATCCTTTAATCATTCAATCCAGGGGCTTCATCGTGGGGAATTGTTTCGCCACTCCGCACACTGTTACATAAGTTATCAAATCCTGACCATTCATAACAGTTTTCCTAACTTTCTCGGCATATTGTTATTTATCGTTACACAGTGTATTCGCTGATTTGTCGTAAAATCTGTCGTAAAACTCAGCTGATCTTGATTTTGCCTTCCAGGTTGGCAAACGATTCCATCTTTTTCTCTTTGGTGGCCTCGTTATACACGTCCATCGTCGTTTCAATATTCCGATGGCCCATGATTTCCTGGATGATTTTGATATTCGGCTCGTTTTCACAAAGCCTTGTGCAAAAAGTGTGCCGCAGGTTGTGGACGGAAAAATGCGGTAACCGGACTGCTCCAGTTTCTTCTGCCTCAATGTTATGATCCCGGATGATACGCCAGATAGCCCGATTTACCAAGTGTGGAATAAGAACCTCTTGAAAACGATTCTGGAAGATAAAGCCAGAATAGCCATCAATCTCAGAACGTGTAAATCCAT
>JAAWAD010000030.1 GCA_022791995.1 Lawsonibacter sp. | reverse complement strand
GGGGTAGCGGTTGTGAAACTCGGCCCTGCTCTGGTGGGACATCATCTGCTGGCTGCGCCGTTTATACAGGGCATTGGCCCGGTCCCACAGTGCCTCAGAGACAATGGCCGGGATGGCCGGGTCGGGGTACATGATCCACTCGCTCTCGTCCAGGAAGATCTTCCGCTTGCTGCGGTAGTCCACTGTCTGGCTCTTGTTGGCGCAGTACCAGCCCTTGTATTTGGGGTTGCACAGTATGTGCCGGATGGTCAGAACGTTGAAGGCGTTGCCCCTGCGGCTGGTAAAGCCCTCGTCGTACAGTGTCTGAGAGATACGGCGGATGCCCATCTGCCGGTTGGCGTACAGGTCAAAGATGCGTCGCACCACCCGTGCTTCGGCTTCGTTGATGGTCAGCACACAGTTCTTTTTGTCGTACCCCCACAGCTTGTCGTTGCCCAGCACGTGGCCGTTCTTGATGGCCTGCCGGAAGCCGAACTTCAGCCGTTCGGACAGCTTGCGCACCTCGTCTTGGGCCACCCCAGCCATGACCACCAGCCGAAATTCGCTGTCACTGTCTAGGGTGTTGATGTTGTCGTTTTGGAACAGAACCCCTACATCGTGCTCCAGCAGCTCCTGGGTGTACTGGATACTGTCCAGAGTGGAGCGGGAAAAGCGGGAGATCTCCTTTGTGATAATGAAGTCAAACCGCCCCGCTTTGGCGTCCTGTATCATCCGGTTGAAGCTATCCCGCTTTTTTGTGCTGGTGCCGCTGATGCCCTCGTCAATGTACCCTGGTACAAAGGTCCAGTTCTGCTTGCTCTGGATCAGCTCGGTGTAATACTGGACCTGGTTTTCCAGGCTGTTGATCTGCTTGTCCTTGTCGGTGGACACTCTGGCATAAAAGGTCACCCGCAGGGGCAGGTCAAAGATGGTCTTACCGCTGCGCATCTCATGGCGTATTCTGAGCACGTTCATGGACAGCCGCCTCCTCTGCCAAGCACACAGGGCACTGGAAAAGCGCTGGAAGGTCGTTTCTGGAGTGTACCAGCTCGACCGCCCCGGAATAGGTGGAGTGCGAAATAAGGCCAAGAGAATGGATGTGGCCAAGCAGAACGCTGACCAACTCTTTCTGTGCAGGTTCCAATGTTACATCACCTCTGTTCATGGATATGTTTTGAGAGGGAAAAAATGCCAGGCGGATAAAATCCGTCTGGCATCGAAGCTACGTTTTGTCGTCAGTCGCCGGGTTGTCGATGAGGGTTCCGTCCTCCTCAAAACGGGAGCCGTGGCAGGGGCAGTCCCAGCTGTGCTCATCGGCGTTATACTTCAAGGCACAGCCCATGTGGGGACAGCGTGGCGTGGTGGGGGTCAAAAGCCCCAGGGTGGATTCCAGTCCGTTTATCACCAGCTGAGGGCGGAGAACTGTCCGGGAGGGGGAGAAGACCGCCGCACAGGGATTCTCCCGCCCAAGGATCCAATCGGTTAGAAGGGTTGCCGCCGCCATGGAGGAGGTCATACCCCACTTGTTGAAGCCGGTGGCCACATAGAGCCTGCGTGTATGCCTGGAATACGGCCCGATATAGGGGACGCCGTCCAGCGTCATGCAGTCCTGGGTGGCCCAGCGGGCTGTCTCCAGGGCGTCGGGATAGTGGCGCTGGGCGAAGCGCTCCAGCTCTGTCCAGTTTCCGCCCTGCTTGCCTGTCCGGTGGCTGCCGCCGCCCAGAAGGAGGAGCTTGCCGTAATTCCGAAAGGACAACCCCTTTTCATCCTCATCCAAGTACATACCATGGACATCCGGGGCGTGGTTCAGAGCCAGCACATAGGAGCGGTGCTGGTACAGCTTGAGGAAATAACTGCCGTGCTTATTCAGAAGCGGGAAGTGGGTGGTAACTATAACCGTATCCGCCGAGATGGTGCCGGACCTGGTAACTGCCTGGCCAGGGCGCAGCTCCAGGACCTTGGTGTGCTCAAAAATCCGCAGGTCCCTGGCGATGGCGGCAATAAATTTCAGCGGATGGAACTGGGCCTGCTGCGCAAATTTCACCGCGCCTGCCACAGGGAAGGGGAGCGGAATGTACTCTGCGAATTCCGCGACAAAGCCCAGCTGGTCCAGGGTGTCCAGCTCCTGCTCCAGCTTTTTTCGGTTGTGGAGGGAATAGACAAAGGCGTCCTTCTCTTCAAAGTCACAGTCTATGGTCTGGCATAGGGCGCGGTACTCCTCCAGCGCTGCCTGGTTGGCCTCCAGATAGAGCCGGGCCCGTTCCGTGCCAAACTGCCGGATAAGCTTGTGGTAGATCAGACCATGCTGGAAGGTGATCTTGGCCGTGGTGTTTTTGGTGATGCCGCCGCAGATGCGGTCTGCCTCTGCCAGGGCACAGTCCACCCCTGCCTGGGCCAGCTGATAGGCGCACAGGAGCCCGGCCATCCCGCCGCCGACAATCAGCACATCGGTTTTCAGATCGGACCGGAGGGGGTCAAATTCAGGCAGGTGCGCCGTTTGAAGCCATATGGAGTCCATCCCATCACCTCGTCGGGCTTAGGATGGCTGAAATCAAATCGGACTATACCCGGGGAGGTTCGTCCCGGTGCGTTCCAGAGAAATGCAGGCAGCTCTGCGGGCAAGCGCCCACACATTTCCCGCAGCGGATACACTCTGAGGAGCGGGAAATTTCATGCAGGGAGAGAGCCGTTGGACAGGCCCTTTCACAGGCCATGCAGGAGATGCACCGCTCCTGTTCCCAGTGAATCTGTACTAGGCTGAATCGGTTGAACCAGCCATAAATCGCGCCCAGTGGGCAAAGGTATTGGCAGAAGGGCCGGTAAATCTTGACAGAGAGCAGGACAATGGCAAGCAGAATCCCCAGCTTCCAGAAAAACAGACCGCCCGCCTGCTCCCGTAAAGCTTCATTGGCACTGAGCAGGGGGAGCGCGCCGAACAGGGTCCCGGATGGGCATAAATATTTGCAAAAGGCCGGAATTTTTGCAAATCCCCCGAACAAAATCATAGAACCGGCCCACGCCAACAGAATCAGAACCACATACTTCCCATGCTTCAGGATGTGGTGATTGGAAAGACGTTTTTTCTTTTGAAACACAGGGATTTTATGCAGAAGGTCCTGAACCAGTCCAAAGGGGCACAGCCAGCCGCAGACAGAGCGTCCCAGCAGGCTTCCAAACAAAAAGAAAAAGCCCAGCGCGGCGAAGGGAATTTGCAGACCCTGCTGGTTCAGCAGGGCCTGAAGAGCCCCGATGGGGCACGCCGCAACCGCCCCGGGGCAGGAGTAGCAGTTCAGGCCTGGAACGCAGGCGTATTTCAGGCTTCCGCGGTAAATTTTCCCGTTCAGAAAGCCATACATGTACCCGTTTGTTGCAATGGTAAACAGCAGCTGCACAGTCAGCCGAAACCGTCTCATAGGTCACCCAATCCCAATACATTCCAGGCAGATCATCACTGCCTTTTTCCAGATTACATCAAGCTGTCCCAGGTGAGCGCCAATGGCAAGGAGCAGAACCCCGGCAATCGCCCCCAATTTCCAGCCGGGAGTCCTACCCTTCTTCCAGAAGTCCATTGATCTTCTCCTCCCATGCGGACTTTTCCATCGCGCCAATGACAGTATCGACAATCGCGCCATTCCCGTCGATAAAAAAAGTGGTGGGGACGGCGGTTACGTCCAACAAAAGTCCGTAATAGAGGGACTCGTTCAGAAGCAGATGGGGATAAGCTGCGCCTGTCTGCTGTACCAGCTTTTCCACAAGGGATTGGTCGTCTCCCTCCAGAACATCACTGACGATGCCAATGATTTGAAACGTCTCGGGCGCATAATCCTCCGCCAGCTCGCCAAGGGCCGGCATCTCCCGCAGGCAGGGGTTGCAGTACGTCGCCCAGACATTGACCATGGTAAGCGCTGACTGGGAGAAGAGGTCCGATGAAACGGTGTTTCCCTCAAGGTCTGTTCCCGTAAATGTGACGGGCTCAGCGGACAGCTCAGAGGATGCCCCGCCTGACACCCCGGAGCTGGAGTCGCTTTCCGCTGGTTCGTCTGTGCTGTTCTTGGAACAGCCGCTGAGCAGAAGGGCTGACAGCAAGAATATTCCTACAAAGGCCCTGATTCGCTTGTTCATAAATACCGCTTCCTTTTCTTTCTGGTTGGTCCAATGGAGCGCGATTGTTCTGCTGTAGACGAAAGTGTCTCCAGGTGGAATTGACAGCGCCCAACACATTGTGATAAAATAAATTCTAGTCCCAAAAGGAACCAGGATGCTGCAAGAAATACGGCAAACGGCCAGCGGAAACTCCGGGCTGGCCAGACGTGCCTGGAGAGCCAGGATGTGGGCTGACCGCTTCGTGCGGTTTTTTTACTATACTACAGGGTATCCGGTTTTGTCAAGCAACAGGAGAGGTCATATGGAAGAATATTACATTCCCACCGGTCCCAGCGAGACCGAGCTGGTGGAAAAGCGCTCTCGATTTATTGGCCAGGTGTGGCGGGTTGCCTCAGAGGAGGAGGCCCGGGCACGCATTGAGGAAACCCGGAAGCGGTACCACGACGCCCGGCACCACTGCTGGTGCTATCTGATCCAGGATGGGCCGGTGCGGTACTCGGACGATGGAGAGCCCCAGGGGACAGCGGGTCAGCCCATGCTGGGGGTCTTTCAGAAGGAAGGGGTCACAAATGCCTGCTGTGTTGTCACCCGGTATTTCGGAGGAATCCTTCTGGGGGCAGGCGGGCTGGTCCGGGCCTACACACAAAGCGCCAAGGATGCCCTGGACGCCGCTGGGATTTCAGTGGTCCGCCGCTGGATCGCCGCTGAAATCCCCTGTACCTACAGCCTTTTCGAGGGGATGCGCCGGGAGGTGGCCGCATTTGATGGTGTGGTGGAGAACGTGGATTACGGAGCGGACGTGGTACTCTCCTCCCTGCTGCCGGAAGAGAGGTACCAAGATTTTGCCGCTCACATTCTGGACTTTACCGCTGGCACGGTAGAGGTGCTGGAGGCGGGAGAGCAGCTGCGGGACGTGCCCTGGCGGGAGGCAAAATAGGGGGTTGACAAATCTCTTGTTTTGATTACAATAGTGTAGACATGTGTCAAGACACGTCGGAACTACATTTCAAAACAGAGAGGTTGAAACCCTATGGATGCAAAGAGCTTTCTGGCCCGCAAAAATATTGTGATCTCCCTGAAGCGGTATGGCATTGACGCCCTGGGGGCGATGGCCCAGGGACTGTTCTGTTCGTTGCTCATCGGTACCATTATCAAAACCCTGGGTCAGCAGCTGGGGCTTCCCTTCCTGGTGGATATGGGGGGCTTTGCCACGGCGATGTCCGCCCCTGCGATGGCGATTGCAATCGGCTATGCCCTTCAGGCTCCGCCCATGGTTCTTTTCTCCCTGGCGGCAGTGGGGCAGGCGGCGAACGCCATGGGGGGTGCAGGAGGTCCCCTGGCCGTGCTGTTCATCGCTATCCTGGCCGCTGAGGTGGGAAAGGCGGTGTCCAAGGAGACGAAGGTGGACATCTTGGTTACGCCTGCTGTTACCATCTTCGCCGGAGTGGCCCTCTCCTATCTGATTGCCCGGCCGATTGGGGCGGCGGCCAACGCCTTTGGTACGCTGATTAACCGCACTACCCAGCTCCAGCCGCTATGGATGGGGGTGGCTGTCTCCGTCTTGGTGGGCGTGGCCCTCACGCTGCCCATCTCCTCCGCTGCCATCTGCCACACTCTGGGGTTGGTGGGTCTGGCAGGAGGGGCTGCCGTGGCCGGGTGCAGCGCTCAGATGGTGGGTTTTGCCGTCATGTCCTTCCGGGAGAACCGGTGGGGCGGTCTGGTGTCCCAGGGTCTGGGGACTTCCATGCTCCAGATGCCCAACATTGTGCGGAACCCCCGGATTTGGATTCCTCCCACCCTGGCCTCTGCCATTACCGGGCCGCTGGCTACCTGCCTGTTTCAGCTGGAGATGAATGGCGATGCAGTGAACTCCGGTATGGGCACCTGCGGCCTGTGCGGTCAGATCGGTGTGTGGACCGGCTGGCTGGTCCCCAGTGAGAAGGCCCTGGAAATGGGAGCCGCCGCCATCAGCCCCACCGCCTTCCACTGGCTGGGCCTGATCCTGATCTGCTTTGTCCTGCCTGGCGTGCTGTCCTGGATCTTCTGTGAAATCTGCCGGAAAATCGGTTGGATCAAGGAAGGGGATTTGGTTCTCCCCCAGTAAGCGTGTGTAAAAGCCCCCCTGACTACCATCAGGGGGGCTTTGCTGCTGTCAGTCCGCGCTGGGCCATGGCCAGCCGTGACCTGGGGCCAGCTTTCCATAGCTCTGTCCTTTGCGGTTCACCGGGTAGGCGCCGTCGGGAAGCTCCTGTCGGAACTGTTCCATTTCATTGGATTTGTCATAGTGGACCTGTACATACATCTGACGGGTGCTGGTATAGGTGATGGTGCCCAGGTCTCCTTCGAGGATACCCCGCTTCTCTTCAGGCAGTCTATCAGTGCCTGAGCCTCCTCCATGTTTGCCACAGGGATCTCCGACTTTTCCGGGTAAGGGGGAATGACAAGATCATCCCAACGGTCGGCTGAAACGACAGACATGTTTTTGGGGGCGGGCGGGATGTCCGCAAAGGCGGGGGACGTGGCAGGGGCGGGGTCTGGATTGGCGTTCTGCACCTCTGGACCAGGTTTAGGCCAGCCCCGCTCTGCTGCCAGGCCCTCCCGGGCCTGGGCGATCTCCGCCTCGCTCAAGTCGCTCCCCTGGCGCAACAGAGCAGCAGCGGTGTTCAGGATGATTGTTTGGTGTTCCAAGGACAGAGGGGATTCATCGTAGATCCCCACATCGAACCAGCCCACCACATGGTCCCGGTCCAGGTCGTACACTGGGACGCAGAAGAAGCTGGGCTGGGTCTCCTGCCAGGCCTGGTAGGCCGCGAAGTCCTCCTCGGTGGTCAGGGGGCCGGTGTAGCCGTCATAGGTCAAATCCGCAGACCTCACATAGCCTTCCGCCCCGTTGGTGGCAGTGGAGGCGATCAAATCGGCGGGATCGGAGAAGCCGTCCCCGTAGGTCTCCCCCCGGCGGTTCACCGGAAGATCCTCCTCCGGCTTGGGGGCGGTAAAGTCCTCCAGGCGGCCGTCCGTTGTCAGCATGTCCATGGAGAGGGGCTTGGTGGAGAGAATAGCGCCGTTGTACTCCGACTGAATGGCCTGAAGAACGCCATCCTCCAGAGAGAGAACGTAGTCGTACACGCCCCTGTCCCACAGGACATAGGGAGTTTTGGCGGCGTAGTCGTACACCATAATATGGTTGTCGATCATGCCGGAGCCAAAGCTGACGGTGGAGCAGAATTCGGGCAGTCCGTCTCCGTTCAAATCCTGAAGGTAGGTATTCCATACCGGCATCCCCCAGATCAGGGTGGTCTCCTGCTCTCCCTCCCGGGCAGTCACCGCGCCGGTGCTCCAGTGGAATGACGTATCAGGGAATTCGGGCAGGGAGAGCTGGTCGGTCTTGCCCCAGGGGCCGTCCTCCCCCGGGGCGGCGTAATCCACCCAGACCTCCGCCTTATCCCACCGGTTGGCCGGGGGGTGGATTCGGGAGGTGGCAAAGGCCGCGGTGACGCCGATCACCAGCAGGACGGCGGCGGCCAGGGCCGCGTCGGAAGAACGCTTTGTCTTCATAATGGCAGTAATCCTTTCTTCAATGGCGGACTTCCTGCGGAAGCCGCTGCACAGGGGCAGAAGGACCCGCCGGGCTTCCTCTGCCCGCAGGATGGACAGGGCGTATCCAGGGCGGCTGTCGATGCCGAAGGTCTGCACCACCGCCTCATCGCAGGCCAGCTCTAGGTCTCGGTTGGCAAAGAGGTACATAACCCAGACCAGCGGGTTAAACCAGTGGAGGCACAGGGCGGCGGCCAGCACCAGCTTCCAAGCCGCGTCCCGGCGGCGGATGTGGGTATACTCGTGGGCCAGAATGTACTCCAAAGCGGCGGTATCTGCCCAGTCGGTGTGCTCGGGGAAGAGAATCACCGGGCGGAACAGGCCATAGGTCAGAGGAGAGGATATACCGCCCCCTTGGCGGAAGCGGACCCTCGGATGAGGATGGATCTCCTGCCACCGGGTCAAAAGTGGGTTCTCCAGGGGGAGCGCCTTGGAGAATTTTCTCAGGCACCGCCAGTAGGCGGCAGTGAGGAAGAGAGCCAGCAGACAGGTCCCTGCAAAGAGAGAGACGGCCAGCAGCTGCTCCCAGGTGAGGGAAGGAGAGGCAGGCAAAGAGGCCTGTCCCTGGGCGGCAGGGGGTACAGCGGGTGGGGAGGAAACAGCTGGTTGTCCGGGGTGGACGGCGGCGGGCGCCGCCGGTGCCTCTGCCTGGATGGACTGGCGCAGGGCGTCAACTCCGTTGTAAACGCTGAGAGGAGAGGCGATGGAGACAGGGAGCAGCAGACGGCACAGAGCCACGCCCCACAGCACCAACAGAGTCCGCTTGGGCAGCCGGGCCACCACAAGGGGTCGCAGAAGGAGAATGACTCCAATAAGAACTGCTCCGGCGGCGCTCATGGTCAAGATATGCACAGCGGGTCCCTCCTTTCAGCGCAGCTGATCCACCAGCGCCTTCAGCCGGGCGATCTCTTCCTCCGGCAGAGCGGGTCCGCTGAGGAGGGAGGCAAACAGCAGGCTGGCTGAGCCGTCAAACATTTTCTCTACCAGCTCCGCAGCCTCCTGCCGGCGCACCTCCTCCCGCCCAACTCGGGCCCGGCAGAGAAAATTAGGCTCCTGGCGCTCCACCGCCCCCTTCTCCACGCACTTTTTGAGGACGGTGTAAGTGGTATTTTTATTCCAGCCCACCGTCCGGGCCAGCTGCTGGGCGATCTCTCTGGCCGGGATATCCCCCTGTTGCCAGAGTACCTCCATAACCTTCCGCTCCGAGTCGAAGAGTTTGACTCCCATACGCTGTTCCTCCTTTTTTAGACGACTCTGATAGTCTGCAATGTTAGACTATCACAATAGTCTGAAGCTGTCAAGTCTTTTTCTCCCATTTGGACGAAACACATCCACCTGCGAGAGAGTGGCAGGGGCCGGCGGAAATATATGGGAAATATCTGCCCTTGCACGCGCTGTTTTGGATGTTCCGGGTTTGCATTTCCCGTCGTTCTATGGCATAATAGAGAACACGCAGAAACCGCCAGTCTGGAGAAAGGAAGGCCGCCTATGAAACGTATTCTCATGCTCTCCACCGGAGGAACCATCGCCTCCCGGGAGACCGGAAGCGGGCTGAGCCCGGCCATCACCTCGGAGGAGATTTTGTGTCATGTTCCCGGCATTCGCTCCCTGTGTCAGGTAGAGACCCTTCAGCTTATGAATCTGGACAGCACCAACATCGGCCCTTCCCACTGGCTGCGGATTGCCGCCGCCGTGGAGGAGCACTATGACGGCTATGACGGCTTTGTCATCACCCACGGTACGGACACAATGGCCTATACCTCTGCCGCTCTGTCTTACCTGATCCAAAATTCTCCCAAGTCCATTGTCTTCACCGGCTCTCAGAAGTCCATTGCCCTGGACGATACCGACGCCCGGCAGAATCTGTACAACAGCTTTCTCTATGCCGCCGCCCCAGACTCCCACGATGTGAGCCTGGTCTTTGACGGCAAGGTTATTCTGGGTCCCCGGGCCCGGAAGGAACGCACAAAGAGCTACAACGCTTTTTCCAGCGTGGACTTTCCAGAGGCCGCCGTAATCCGGGACGGAAGGCTGATCCGGTACCTGGGGACACGGGCTTACCCGGATGGAGCCCGCCCCGATTTTTACCACACCCTGGAGCCCGACGTCCTGCTTCTCACCCTCATCCCAGGTATGAGCGCCCAAGTGCTTCTCCAGCTGAAGGACAGCTATCGGGCTGTGATTTGCCAGTCCTTCGGCGTAGGCGGCCTGCCCGGCGGGGGCGGCGGAGAATTCGCCCAGGCTGTGGGGGCCTGGGTGGACAGCGGGAAGACCTTTGTGGTGACAACCCAGGTGCCCTATGAGGGCAGCGATATGGCCGTCTACCAGGTGGGCCAGCAGGTGAAGCAGCGGTATCCGGTACTGGAGGCCTACAATATGACGATGGAGGCCGCAGTCACCAAGCTGATGTGGGTCCTGGGCCAGACCGAGCAGCCAGAAACCATACAGGAGCTGTTTTACCGGCCGGTTCAGAATGATCTGATTCGGTAAAATCAGGGGAAGAAAGTCTGCAAATTGTACAAATAAACAGCCACCTGCTCCCCCCCTGGTAATATGGGGCACAGGTGGCTGTCAAGTATCTTGTATCCATCCCCGGGAAGAGGAGAGTACAGGATTTGTTATTTTGAGAACTGCTCTAACATAAAAGATAGCTGGAGGAATGCGCTGGAATCTTTTTCAACGTGCCCACACTATCCGGGTATACCTGGATACAGGTAAAACCCAGGTCCACCGCATTTGCCTGGATTTGGATGATTCCCAACTCCTGCAAGCGCAGAAACGCCATTTGCAGAATACCCTTTTTCGCCCAGCGGTTCGCCCGTACATAAATTACGTGCCAATCTCCGTATTCCTTGGGCAGGTTCATCCATTTACAGTCGGTTTCTATAAGATACAACACGGCATTCAGCACGTCCAGGTTACTGATCTTTGCCGGTTTTCGTTGCTTCGGAAAGCAGTCGCTTATTTGTTCGTAATGTTCTTGTTGTAGTTGCATTCCTTTATTTTACCACAGCTTTCCTTATGTAATGGATCATGCTTCGTTATTTTCCGGTTACATAAAAAGTTTGGGACCTGGTATCACGGCCTGCGCTGTCCTCTGCAAAGATTGTCACCTCTACCCGGTATTGGGTGCCGGCTGTGCCGCTCAGACTGATTGTATTGCTGTAGTAAGACTTTTGTGTCCTGGTCATACCGGTGTAGCCTTCTGTCCGGCCCCCTGCATAGACCCAGCTTGTCCCATCTTTCCTGTAGACATAGATACTCTGGCACCCAAGCTTGTCCATCAGCGTTTTACCTTCCACAGAGACTGCTACATCAATAGAGCCTGCCGATGTTGATACCGAAATATCATAGGAGTGAATTTGCTCACTTGCTCTCGTTTCTAATGCAAAAGCTTGAACTGTTAAAGAAATAACACACAAAATTGCACAGAACAAAGAGAAAAGTCTACCTTTTTTCATTTCACTTACTCCTCATACATAGAATGAATGATTTGCTTTAAGGTTTCGACCGGTAACGTGGTTTTAATGGAATATTGGATACCATTTTTATACCAGACAGCAACATGATCACCGATATTACTAAAAATATAAATGTCAATTCCACCGTAATTATAAGTTTCGACTGTAACATTATCCTTCTCAAAAATAGTTGTGGGAGAGCCATCTTTCTTTAAAGTAAAAGCCATGTTGTCGTTGTTCTTCTGGTATAGGACATGAAATTCCATTTCATCTGTTGAAGATGACATATAAAAATCTGAATCCACAACCTGGAATCCGTCTGGGATATATTGTGGAACTGCTAAGCCGTCCAGGCCCTTTTGCTGGAACGCTTCAAGAAGCTCCTGGTATTCTTCGGGAACCTCAATGGGAAGATTGCTTCTGTCAGGCTCAGGGGCAAACCCTGCTTGGCGAAAGCTGAACTGCTCTGCGGTCCAGTGCGCTACCAGTTGGACAACGTTGGAATATCCAAAAACAGGGATTGTTGTAAGCGCAAGCAGAGCGGCAGCCAGCGCAGCAACAGACAAAATGCGCCGAATTGGCTTCCTTTTCGACAATTTGCCTGAAGGATTTTCTTGTATAGCAGCTGGCTGATCTGGGATTGCTTCGCTGGGGTAGAGGGGGGCGCTCAGATTTCGATAGAGCCGTTCAAAATCTTCCCGGGGCTTTTCTGTATCGAAAAGGCGGCCTTCCATTTCTTCTTTCTCAATCATCACCTCCAAGATGTAATCAATCATAGCGGGGTCGGCCTGCTCATTTGCTAAGGCCGATGTGCGTAAGAGGGTTTCCAATTCCGCTATGCTTAATTGCTTCAAGTATCCATATCTTATATGGGCGGCACTCTCAGCCATTGCTATAAACCTCCTTCATATATATATTCCCGTTCGGGGGTGAAAACGGACACATTTTCAAAATTTATTTCAACAAAAATTTTTCAAGCTTCTTGCGAATCCGCTGGATTCTTTTTTGACAGGCAGCGATGGATATTCCAAGCTCAGATGACGCCTCCTTATAGCTGACGCAGTCGATTGCGATTCTCCGAAGCAGCTGAAGCTCGTCCGGCTTTAGGACATGTGTGATTTTGTGTTTCAGGTCGTCTGTGGTCTCCACCTCAAGCAGCTCATCGGCCGCTGAGACGTCTTCCAGGTCATGGGATCTCAGCAGGACAAGCTGGCTTGCCTCACGGGCCTGACTCCGCAATATATGAAGGGATTTATGTTTCACGGTCTTTTGAAGCCACCATTCCGGCTTTTCAACAGACATTAAATAATCAATATGTAGAAAGACTTCGAGAAAAGCATCTTGAACGGCCTCTTCCGCCAGGTCGGGGTTGTTTAATATCACCGTAGCCAATTTCCACATCTTTTTAAAATTTTGACAATAAAAAGAATCGAAAAATTCATTTTGATCCTGCCACACTTTGTTGCCCATGTTTTGACGCTCCTATTCCTGAGTATCGGATTCCCAAAATTGATCTATACACAGAAGCTCCGTTTTGGTAAGACGATATTTCCAAAAAACGGATATAAAAGCTTTAATAGGATTATTTTACCATAAATCCATAAAAAAACCAAGCAACATATTAAAACCTGCGTCAATTCGCAGAGGAATCGTCACTTTCTTTCAGAAAAGATATTGGAAGAGGCGATCGGGATTCCGCCCGATGGCAAAGTGTCCGTTGGAGCTGACGCTGGAAAAATGAAGCTTGTCCCATTCCGCTCCAGCATTTTTGTCCTTTTGCTTGCTCCGTTAAAAAAGTATTATGCCCAAACCGGGGACCAGGACGATTTGATTTCCATTGGAACGATTGGGTTAATCAAGGGAATTTCTACCTTCAAGGCGGATAAAAATGTGCGCTTGGCCACCTATGCCAGCCGGTGCATTGAAAATGAAATCCTGATGCACTTTCGTGCGCAGCGTAAGCTACAGGGGGAGGTCTCCTTGTCTGACACGCTGGAGGCAGCCGGAGATGATGGTTCTCTCTCGCTGATGGATATTCTGGCGGTGGACGACAACATGCTGGAGGAGTTGGATACCCGAGACGCCTGCCGGCAAGTGCGGCAGTGTGTTAAGACCTGCCTGACTTCCCGAGAACGGGATATCATCACCATGCGGTATGGACTGGACCGGAAAGCGCCCCGGACTCAACGGGAGATCGCGGCTCTGTGTGGTATCAGCCGGTCCTATGTCTCCCGTATAGAGAAAAAGGCACTGGAAAAGCTGCAAGAAGGAATGCAGGGCTGGACGCCTTAAGTTGGAAGCAGCTTCTCTGACCTTTTCTTCCGAAGCGTGTTTATGTGGATTCTTTCCTGGATTCTTTGCGGGATATAAAAAGTGCAATGTACTGTTTTAAGTACATTGCACTCATTTTTTTGGAGTCTATTGCATTTTCGGTTCCGCCAGCGCTTTATGTGGGGGAAGACAGGAACCGGTAGAGGATATCCCCAGCCTCTCCGCAGGTCAGGTGGTCCTGGGGGGAGAGTTTGGAGGCGGAGGCGCCAGGTATCAGGCCGGCGGCAGCGGTCCAGGACAGAGCGCTCTGGGCAATGGGGCGAACCCGACCGCTGTCGGCATAGCGGGTGAGGTCTGTGGTCTGGGAGGTATTGCGGCCCCGGTATTTGGCATAATGGAAGATCAGCATAGCCGCCTGCTCCCGGCTCAGAGGTTTGTCCACACCCCAGAGACCGCTGACATAGACGTTGGGCAGGATATTGTTTCCGGAGGCCCAGAGCATGGAGTCGGTCGTTTCGCTTCCGATTGTGGTGGCGCTGTCCAGGCTGTGGTCGGTCAGGTTGTAGAGGACAGAGATCAGCATATCCCGCGTGAGATAGGTACTGTCAGGGACGAGGCCACTGGTAAAATGATAGATATGGCGGTCCTTGTAGTACCAGGAGGTAGGACCGGACCGGGCCTGGGGCTGAGTGGGGACATAGTAGGAGTATGAACTGCTGCTGGAGCTCGTTCTGTAGTAAGCGAGTTCCACCTCCACGTCGCTGGAGGGCATGGTGAAGGTGTAGGTATCGCTGCGGCGCTCTGTGAGGCGGACCCTCCGGCCGGTGTCCAGGTTGGTCACGGTGAGCCAATCCAGCTCGTAGTTGCTCCGGGGACTGAGATCGAGGGTAATACGGGTTCCCACCCTGGCGGAGCCGTGGCTTACATCCAGGCTGCCGCCCGTGACCTGGTCGGGGGCGTAAATGCGGTAGCGGGAGTCAGAGGGAGTAACCGGATTGCTGGTCTGGCTCCAGTGGGCATAGACGGTTGTGTTCTGCGTAAACGCAGTGGAGGTGGTGATCCGGTCACCGCCGGACACCGACGTATACCAGCCGTCGAAGGTGTACCCGGACCGGGTGGGGTCGCCGGGCAGGGATGCAAGCTTACCGTCTGTGCCAGTCGTCAGAGAGGTCCCGCCGCTGCCGCCGTTGGCGTTAAAGGTGACGGTGTAGGTCTTGGACTCGCTGGGCTTTTCGGGTTCGGGCTTGTCAGGTTCGGGCTGATCTGGGTCAGGGGTGCCGCTGTTCTCCGTCCACTTGGCGTAAAGCGTGATATCCTTGCTCACCGCTGTATCAAAGCTCCACGAGTTGGTGCAGGCCGCCTCCTGGAACCAGCCGCCAAAGATGTGGCCGCTGTAGGTTGGGTCGGTGGGCTTTGCCACCTTGCTGCCGCTGGTGACGGTCTGACTGGATACTGCGCTGCCGCCCTGGCTGTCAAAGGTGACGCTGTAGCGCTTAGGTTCCTCTGGCTTTTCTCCCGTGGTGGGAAGCTCCTTGGTCTCCTTCTCCTGGCAGACAGAGCACTCCCGCTCCGCAGAGCCCTTTTCTGTGGCAGTGGGTTCCTTTACAACGGTCCAGTCGCCCCAGTCGTGCCCGTTGGAAGGAATTGGGACGGTTTGCTCCTCAGAGGTTGTGGCTGAACAGCGGCTGCATTTGCTGCCGCCAGTGATGGTTTTTTCGCCGGTGTCGGTGCAGGTGGGCTCTTTTGTGACAGTTTCCGTCGCGTTCTCGGATTTGACCCAGTCGTGCTCTAAGGGTTTAATCGGCCTCTGTTCTTTCAGTACCTCTTTGCAGTCCTTACACCACTCTCCCTCCGTCAGCCCTTCCGCTTCACAGGTGGCGTCCTTGGCGGGAAGCGGTTCAATGCCAGTGTGGGCGGCGGGAATCACTTGGGGAGCCTCCAGGACTGTATGGCAGGCAGAACACTCTTTGCCCGCAGTTTTTCCGTCTGTGGTGCAGGTGGCTGGAACCTCTGGAATGATCTCTTCTGTGTGGGGCAGGGGGTCGATATCCTCTGTCCGTGTCTCTTTCGCCCCACAGCCCGGTGCTGTACACTGTTTTGTGAACGTCTTGGTCCCCTTGTTTGTACAGGTGGCAGGTGTTGTCACAACTCCGCTGCCTTCGGCTCCCCACGTGTGGCCGGTGGGGGGGATTGTTTCCGTTTGTGTGAATTCCTGGCCGCAGACCGTACATTTGTAAGTGACATCCTTGGAGCCATCCTGCGTACAGATGGCCTCTGTGATGATTTTTTCCTCTACAAAATCGCCAGGTGTGTGTTTTCCAGTGGCAAGTACGACGGTGGGCTCCTCAAGCGTTGTGCCGCAGACAGAGCACCGCTTGCCCCCTGTAGTACCGTTGTTTCCACAGGTAGGAGGAACATCATCCATTTTTTCTTCTCTGTGGGTACAGGACCAATGTGCATATAAAGTGGTGTTGCTGGTAAAGACGAAATCGTCCTCAACATTATTGTCTCCCTCCGGGGAATCAAACCAGCCCAGGAATGTGCTGTCTGTTCTGTTCGGTGAAGGTAGTGGGGGGTTAAGCTTACCGTCTTCATTGGTAACAGCTTTATTGCCGCCATGCAGGTTGTCGGCATCGGCTTTCTCAAATACTCCGCCTTGTGGGTCAAGGGTAATGACATAGGACTTTGGGTTCGATGTCCAAGCTGCACTAATGACCGTTTTGTTTGGGACTGAATCGCCATTCTTCACTTCTTGGGCGGTATCATCGCGGAACCAACCAATGAAATTGTGGTCTTTGTAGGTGGGAATAGGCAGTTTTCCCACACATCCATTTTCATCTAAGGGATGGATTTGAGAGTGTGGCCCCTCTCCCTGCGTGTGCAAAATACAATATCCATAGTCTGGGTACTCCTGATATTGTGCATACAACTCGTGTACATCTACAGGGACCTCCTTCACTTTTCGATACCAGTTGCCTGTCCCATCTTCGGCATCGTTCCAGCCACAGAACAGCAAAGATTCTCCATGCTTAAAGTTTTCGTCATCGATTGAACCGGTATCGTCTTGATAAAACACTGTTTTATCAAGAGTATACTTCTCATTTTGCAAATAATAGTGATATGTTATGTAATTATAGCCGATAACAGGCCGATAGCGCCAATAATTACGGTTGTACACGATTTCTTGTCCTGGAGTGTATTTGTTGTTATAAGTGTCATCAATCGCTGACCATCCAATAATTTGTTTGCCGTCAGCAACCTTAAACGTGTCAGAATCTGCTAATTTGAAGGATGATAGAAGATTATCGGCTAAAAAGTAATCGTCCTTTGTGCCCTCAGCTTCTGTTCCCAGTCCAAGGTAGAGGACATAGTTGCCGGAAACCTCTGTCCATTGCGCAAAAAGCACACCAGGTTGATCAGCACTTGTATTAGGCGTTGATGTGCAGAAGAGCCTGATTTCACAGGTCAACGGATAAATGGGGGCACCCCCATTCTGGGAACGGGTATACGAGGTCACAATCGAATTCTCAATTTTGGTATAAGGACTTACCTCATACAGCTTCTGATTTAACTTATCAGAATGGTACTTTGTTACTCCCATTGAGGGGTTCATACCGGGATAGTTAGGATAATACATGGCGTACCATATATCCGCCGCCCCCGCCTGTACCGGCAGCAAGGACAGCATCAGGCACAGAGCCAGGGCCACCGCTGTAAATCGTTTTCTCATACAAACTCCCTCCTGCCCTTTTTCCGCGGTACGCTGCCGCGCGGAAGGGCTTCCAAGCCTTACTCGTGAATGAGGAAACCTTACTCGTGAAAGCATCCCGGAAAAATTATACTGAAATTCACAAGCGGTGTCAAGCCTGGACCGAAGAAAATTTGGATATAAAAAGGACCGCAGGTGGTTTTCCTGCAGTCCTCAGTAGCCCACGGCCCCGGCCAAAAGCAGGAAGGCGGTGCCGATGAGTAAATAAATGCCGACCAGAGGCAAAAAGTAGCGCAGCCACTTGGGGTAGCTCAGTTCTGACAGGGCCAGGCAGCTCACCAGGGTGTTGGAGACAGGGGAGACCAGATTGACCAGCCCGTCCCCCAGCTGAAAGGCCAGCACCGCCGACTGCCGGGACAAGCTGAGGGCGTCGGCCAGGGGGACCATCAGGGGCATGGCCACTGCGGCGTGGCCGGAGCCAGAGGTAATCAGCAGGTCCAGAAGGACGTTGGCGTAAAACATGCCCAGCAGATGGCTCCAGGCGGGCAGGCGCCCCACCAGCTGGAGCAGGCCATAAATCACGCTGTCCAGAATCCCGCCCTGGACCAGGACCAGCCGCAGCGCGGCAGCCATACCGATGGTCAGCGCCCCGCCCACCATTTTTTTGCATCCGGCGGTGAACAGGGCACAGATCTGATTTGCCTCGAAGCCGGCAGCCATTCCGCACAGAATACCCAGAACCAAAAAGATGGCGGCAATCTCCTCCAGGCTCCAGCCCCAGTCGCTGACCCCCCAGATCACCAGTGCTAGCGCGCCGAGGGACAGGGCCAGGATCAGGCCCTGTTGCGGAGTAAGCCCGGCTTGCTCCGCAATGCTCTCTGTCTCAGCGGTGGGGGAGGCCCTGCCGGCCCGGAGGAGGATATAGAGGCTGGTGGCTGTCACCAGGGCTGCCAGCAGCAGCCAGCGCAGCCACGCCCCGGAGTACAGGGGCAGCTCTGCGATGGTCTGGGCGATGCCCACTGAGAAGGGGTTGTAGATACCCGCGGCAAAGCCTGCGTTTGTGCCCAGCATCACCATAGCCATCCCGGTTTTTGCGTCGTAGCCCAAGGACTTGGCCGCCGCCATGCCCAGGGGGAGGAAGACGATGGAGGCGGTGGTCAGTCCCATGGTAAAGCCCAGCACCGAAAAGGTTCCCACAAAGACCGGGACAAGCCAGGCGCGCCTGTGACGGAATTTCCCCACTACCCAGCTGCACAGAGCGGCGACAGCCCCGCTTTCCAGGATAATTTCAAAGGTGCCGTTGAGAAAAAAAACGAAAAAAATCAGCTTTGGGGCGGAGCCGGAGGAGAAGGCATGGAAAAGGGCCAGAGGCAGACGCCAGGGAGCGACTGGGGTGGGCGCTGTATAGCGAAAGCTGCCCGGTACCACCACCGTCTGGCCGGTAGCCGCATTCAGCACTCGGTCGTAGCTGCCGGCAGGGATCAGCCAGGTCAGTGCCGACGCCAGCAGGAGCAGGGCGGACAGAATCAGAAAGACGTGTGGCGTCTGTCTCCTGCTGTCCCCGGAACCGCGCCGCCTCATGGGCGGACCGGGCCGGTGGTCTCCCGGACCACCAGGGTGGGCCGGAAGATCTGCTGGGTCTGGACCTGGCTGTCCCGCTCCATCAGGGCAATGGACAGCTGAACTGCCGCCTTACCCAGCTCTGCCATAGGGGTGTGGAGAGTGGTCAGCCCAATATCCGGGTAGAGGCTGGAGTACAAGTCGTCGTGTCCCATGACCGAGACGTCGCCAGGAACAGACAGGCCCCGTAGCCTTAGCGCGTGCATAGCGCCAATGGCCATGTAGTCGCTGGCGCACCAAAGCGCAGTGGGCAGGGCTCCTTCGGCCAGCAGCGTCTCCACTGCCTCCATTCCGGCCTGCATGGTGTTGGCGGCGCAGCCGAAGCGGAGGATCCGGGGGATCAGCCCCCGTTGTTCCATGGCTTGGGTATACCCCGTCTCCTTTTGCAGGATGGTGCGGTTCTCCGGTTCATAGGTAAGCAGAGCGATATCCCGATGGCCCAGGCCGGCCAGATGCTCCACCGCCAGTGTGCCGCTGGTGTGGTAGTCGCACAGGAGGGCGCACGGCTCCCCGGGGTCGGTTTTGCCCCCGATAAAAATGACTGGAATCGAACCGCAGATGGCCTTGATGTGGGATACATCGCTGGTGCAGGGGGCTACAATGATTGCCCCAACCTGATTGCCCACCATCATGGAGCAGTGTCGTTTCTCCAGCTGGGGGCTGCGGTGGCTGCTGCCCAACATAACGCAGAATTCCAGATCAGCGGCAGCTGCGCTGATCTCGTTGAATATCAGGTCATAGGCCGTATGTTCTCCCATAGCCGGAACCACCATGCCAATGGTGCTGGAACGCCGGAGATAGAGATTGCGGGCTGCGACATTGGGGGTGTAGCCCACCTCCTCGGCAATTTTCCGAACCCGCTCCTTGGTGGCGGCGGAGATGTCGGGGGCGTCCCGCAGTGCCTTGGACACTGCCACATGGGACAGCCCCGCCAGCTTTCCGATGGTCTTTAGAGTAGGGCGGTTCTGCATCCAATCACCTCAGTTCTCATTTTGCAGTTATATAATAGAGTTTCTCGTGAAAGGCAAGGGGCTCTGGACAACGCTATCAAGGGGGACCCAAGCCTCATAGGGTCTCTCCAAACTGCTGGGTGAAGCGCCGGCGCATATCCCGGGCGGTAGCCACGGTACAGGTGACGGTGAGAAGCTTCTCAGGAGTGGCGCCACAGCAGAATATGAAGCAGCCCTATTCCCATGGTTCCTTGTGAGGCTTCCAGCCCTCCACCAGGGGGCCTAGACGACCAATCATTTTCGGGGCGCATATGGCGGTTACGTCGATGGTCTGTCCATAGTCCACCGAGAGGACCTTAGCCTCCCGGTGGAGCAGCTCAAGCAGACCGCCCTGGTCGTAGGGCAGATGGACAAGGACCCGCCGGGCCCCGGTGTCCAGCTTTCGCCCAATGGCGGTTAAAAGGTCGGGCAGGCCCTCTCCAGTGCGGGCAGAGACGGCCACGGAGTCCTCCTCCAGGCGGGGCAAGGCGGGGCAGAGGTCCCGCTTGTTAAACACCTGAAGGCGGGGGGTGCGGTCCACCTCCAGATCTCGGATCAGCTGATCTACCACCGCCGCCTGCTCCTCCCAGTCGGGGGTGGAGGCGTCGATAACGTGAAGAATCAGCCCGGCAAAGGACAGCTCCTCCAGGGTGGCCCGGAAGGCCTGCACCAGGTGATGGGGCAGCTTTCGGATAAAGCCAACCGTGTCGGACAAAAGGACGGTACAGGTGTCGGACACCTCCAGGGTGCGGGTGGTGGTATCCAGGGTATCGAACAGGCGGTTGTTGGCGGGAATATCCGCCCCGGTGAGGGCGTTGAGAAGGGTGGATTTTCCCGCGTTGGTGTAGCCCACCAGGGCCACAACGGGAATTTCATTCTTCTCCCGCCGGTCCCGCTGGGTGGCCCGGACCCGGCGGACGGACTCCAGCTCCTCCTCCAGCTTGGAAATTTTCTTGCGAATGTGGCGGCGGTCGGTTTCCAGCTGTGTCTCACCAGGGCCCCGGGTGCCGATGGCGCCCTCCTGACGCTCCAGATGCTTCCACATGCCGGTGAGCCGGGGCAGCAGATATTTGTATTGGGCCAGCTCCACCTGGAGCCGTCCCTCCCGGGTGCGGGCCCGCTGGGCAAAGATGTCCAGAATCAGGGCGGAGCGGTCCAGCACCCCCACCCCGAGCTCCTCGGACAGAACCCGCTGCTGAGAGGGGGACAGCGGGTTGTCAAACATAACCATCTCTGCGTTCAGGGCATGGACCAGCTCCTTCACCTCGGCCACCTTGCCTTCTCCGATGAAGGTGCGGGGATCCGGGCTGTCCTTGGATTGCATCACAGTAGCCACGGTCTGTCCCCCTGCTGTCTCCAGAAGGGCGGACAGCTCCTCCATGGTGCCCTCGTCGGCGTTCTCCTCTCGGGTTAAATGGAAGGCGTTCAGTCCGACCAGGACTGCCCGCACCTTTTTTTCCTGCGTGTAATTGTCGGTCATAGATCCTCCATGAATGAACGGTTTTGTGCCGGCGGTGTAGACGCCGTACCTTTATTATACCAACAGAACGAGGGCCTTTGCAAGCCCCACTAAGAACCTGTATTCATAATTGAAAACCCGCCCGGATGGTCGTTTGAGGTTGTGAATACAGGTTCTAAAGGCGGACCGGGATACGTCCGTTTACCAGCAGGGAATTTGGCTTTACAACACAGTCCAGCGCAAAGACTTCCACGCCAGCGCCGGCCGCACGGCGAAGCGCCGCACCGAATTCCGGGTGTGTGATATCGTTGGGCTCTACCCGTTCCATCCCCTCCATCTGAACGAGAAAGCACACCGTTGCCTCAAACCCGGCCTGCCGGGCCCGGACCAGTTCCTCCAGGTGCTTCACTCCCCGGAGGGTGGGGGCATCTGGAAACCGAGCCACACCGTGCTCCTCCAGAGTAACGCCCTTGACCTCTACAAATCCCCGCCGATGGGACAACTCCCAGTAAAAATCAAAGCGGGAATTTCCGAATGTTGTCTCTGGACGCAGCAGGGTAAGTCCCGTGTGAAAACCGCCTCCCTGCGCCCACTCTTGAAAGACCTGGTTGGGAGCCTGGGCATCCATGTTAATCAGCAGGCACCCCCGGTCGGTCTGCTTCTCCACAGCGACCAGGTCATATTTGGTCTTGCGGGCGAGGTTTTCGCTCTCAGTTAGCCAGACCCTGGCCCCCGGAACCAGCAGCTCACGACAACGCCCCGTATTTTTTACGTGACAGACAACAAGCTCGTTCTCCAGCTCCACATGGGCCACAAAGCGGTTGGGCCGGGCTGCAAAGCGACCGGCGCGGATATTTGGGTAACGCATCTTGTCATTCCTCCAAAAATCTGGTATGATACAGAAAAACAGGCAAGGGCCGCCCCCTTATCATAGCGGAGGATTGGAGATGTGACAAGCCCCATGGAGAAAAAAGCCTATGCCATGATCCTTACCGCCGCCGCCCTGTGGGGAGGCATCGGTGTCTTTTTAAAGCTGCTTACCGCCGCAGGGCTGTCCTCGATGGAGGGGGTTGCGCTGCGAAGCATTGTGGCGGCCGTCCTGTATGGCCTGTTTCTGGCCTTTACAAACCCCAAAGCCCTGCGGTTTACGCCCCGGCATTGGTACTACTTTTTCGGTACGGGCGTCTGCTCCCTGTTGTTTTTCAACTGGTGCTATTTCAACGCTATTTCCACCAGCTCCATGTCAGTGGCGGCTGTGCTGCTGTACACCTCGCCGGTTTTTGTCACCCTCCTGTCCGCCCTGCTCTTTCACGAGGCCCTTACCCCTCTGAAGCTTGGTGCCCTGGCGCTCACCTTCGTCGGCTGCACGCTGGTCACTGGCCTGGTTCCCTTTGGCCAGCAGAGCGTATCCCTACGGACAATCCTCTTTGGATTGGGGGCTGGGTTTGGCTACGCGCTGTACTCCATTTTTGGAAAGTTTGCCCTGGCCAAGTACCCTTCCTCCACCGTCACATTTTATACCTTCCTGTTCTGCGCCGTTGCCGCTCTGCCTCTGTCCGGCCTGTACCGGGATCTGACCCGGCTGGCGGACACCCGGGCGGTGGCTGGCGGACTGGGGATGGGTGTGCTCTGCTGTATCCTCCCATACCTGCTGTACACCGAGGGCCTGCGCCACGCTGAAGCGGGCCGGGCTGCGATTATGGCGACTGTGGAACCCTTTGTCGCTGCCCTGCTGGGGGTGCTCCTGTTCCACGAGTCCCTCACCCTCTTCAAGGCGCTGGGGATGGCCGCAATATTCAGCGCCATTCTCCTCCTGAACCTGCCCGAGCACTGGAAGAGCGCAGAGTAAAGCGCTCTGTCCGTATCCATACATACATGATAAGGAGGCACATACCCATGCTCTATGACAGCTTGGACCACATGGAAGCTTACCAAGGAATCCACCCTGGGGTGTATCGGGGCCTTCAGCTGCTCCGGGATACCGACTTTACCCGGTTGGAGGACCAGCGGTACGAGGTGGAGGGAGAGCGCCTGTTCTTCTTCCTGCAAACCTATGACAACAAACCAGAAAACGACACCCCGGAGGCCCACCGGAAGTATATTGACATCCAATGTCTTCTCTCCGGGCGGGAACAGATGGGGATTGCCCCACTGGAAGCTATGACGCAGGAGGTGGAGGCCCGACCCGAGGGAGACATCTGGCTCTACCATGGCCCTGTGGACAGGGTGACGCTGGTTCCCGGGCGGTTTGCCGTCCTGTGGCCCGGGGACGCTCACGCCCCCGGTATTGCGGTGGACAGGCCGGAGCGGTGCCGCAAGTGTGTTGTCAAGGTAAAGGTGGACTGGACATAAGAACCTGTATTCACAACCTCAAACCACCGTCTGGACAGCTCTTTTGCCGCCCTGCGGCGTTAAAAAATCTTGAAATACGTCCAGTATTCCTGTTATTTTTTGCCTTGCAGGGCGAACAAAATTCCTCGCCCATCCGGTATTTTCGGTTAGAATACAGAATCAAAATTTCCAGGAAGAGCGGGAGCCGCATGTTCCCGCTCTTTTTTGGACTGTTTCACCGCTGTGGAACATACCTTTCCATGAGGTGATGCGGAATGGCGCTGCTGAGGCGGCTGGGAGAGCGGTTATGGAGCCCTTGGCTGCTGGGACTGTTCCTGTGTACAGGGCTGGTGTATTCCCTGGGGTCCGGCTTTTTCCAGATTTTTGGGGCACGGGTGTGGATGAGAGCGACGGTGGGCTCTCTGTTTCAACGGAGGCGCCAGAGGAAAGGAGGGCTTCCGCCGCTCCAGGCACTGGCCACAGCGCTGGCCTCCACAATGGGGACCGGCTCGATTGCCGGGGTTGCGGCTGCCTTGACCCTGGGCGGTCCAGGTGCCATTTTCTGGATGTGGGTATCCGCATTTTTGGGCATGATGACCAGCTGTGGAGAAAAGTTGCTGGCAGTTCGGTACCAGCGCCCTGCGCCGGGAGGGGGCCTCCAGGGAGGGCCTATGCTGTATCTCCGGGATGGCGTAGGCGCGCCTTTTCTGGCGGGCTGGTTTGCTCTGGCCTGTCTGGCTGCGACTTTGACAGGGGGCAACCTGATCCAGTCGTCCTCCATCGCTGCCAGCCTGGAGCGTGCTTTTGGTCTGAGCCGTTTGGCCTCCGGGCTGGGCACCGCTGTCCTGGCCGGTCTGGTGATGATGGGCGGCTTGGGACGTATTGCGCGGATATCCTCTGCGCTGGTCCCGGCGATGGCCCTGCTCTACCTGGGAAGCGGCCTGCTGGTGCTGGTCAGCCGGGCGGAGGTGCTGCCAGAGGCGTTTCATGCGATTCTGACTGGTGCCTTCCACCCCGCTGCCGCCGCAGGCGGAGGGGCTGGCTGGACCATCTCTGCCGCCCTGCGGTGTGGAGTGGCTCGGGGTGTGTTTACCAATGAGGCCGGACTGGGAACCTCTGCGCTGGCCCATGGGGCCGCCGGCGTCGATCACCCTGCCCGCCAAGGCATGTGGGGTATCTTCGAGGTGTTTGTCTCCACCCTGGTTGTGTGTACTGTCACCGCCCTGGTCATTCTGGTCAGCGGCAGCTGGGAGCCCGGCGGATCCTTGGACGGCGCGCCTCTCACCGCGGCTGCATTTGCCAGTGTGCTGGGCCGGCCAGGAGAGCAGGTGGTAGCCCTGTCCCTGTTGCTGTTTGCCTTCTCCTCCATTTTGGGGTGGAGCTACTACGGCCAGCAGTGCCTGCAATGGCTTGCTGGGTCGGATGGGCTTCTTCCGCTCTATCGGGCTGTATTCCTGGGCTGTATCCTGGCCGGCGCACTGGGAAATTCCCACACGATCTGGCAGCTTGTGGACCTTTGCAACGCCTGGATGGCCCTGCCAAACCTGACCGCGCTGCTCCTGCTGGCTCCCGAGGCTCTTTCCTTGCTGGAGCAGTGGAGAGAAAAAACAGAAGAATCTGCAAAAAGCTCTTGACAATTCCAAATTCTTTGCTATAATAACATTCGTGCTTAGCCAACAGCACAGCTTAGCGGGATTGTGTAAGGGTAGCACGACAGACTCTGACTCTGTTTGTGAGGGTTCGAATCCTTCTCCCGCTGCCAGCGAAAGCCCTGGAATTGTGAAATTCCAGGGCTTTTTCTTATGATTGGATAAGATTTTGTTGGAGGAATGGTAATTCCACCTGACCAAGACGTCTCGTATATCCTCAGAGCACTCCAGCGCTACTGGCCGCTGAATTTTTGCCGCAGAGTGTTTACCTTGTCCTGCGCCGCCTGCTCAGTGGTGTACCAGCCCTTGCCCGCCATCTTGCCATAAATGACGTCCTGCATCCCCAGCGACTCTGTTAGGGCGCTTTGAAATGCCTGGTGGACATTGCCGGTGGGGGATTCAATCGCACCGTGCATAAACAGGTCACAGGCCCCCTTTTCCAGCAGAAGAATGTTTTCCATCACGTTTTTGTCGTCCATGTCCTGTTCCTCCCTACAGCAGTCCATAAAAGCTCTGGAACAGCTGTTGATGCTTGCGTCCCATCTGCTGGACATATGCCTTCAGCTCCGGGTCTTGAAGCTGGCTGGCAGCCTCTTGGCACTTGGTTTGGAAATACTGCTCGTGGCCGAGAGCGTCCTCGATATAGAGCAGTTCTTTGGAAGTCATGCTTCATCACCTCGCCTCTAGTTTGGCGGCCAGCGGCAGGATTATTCCAGCGGACACAAAAAAATTGCCTTCTGCCCCGGAGTGTGATATGATGCGGACAAAGGGCCCGGTTGGAAGGGGTCTGTACAGGAGGTTCTGAAATGGGCTGCTTTCCCTTTTTTATCGAGTTGGCCGGGCGGCCCGGCCTGATTGCAGGCGGCGGAGAAGTGGCACTGAGAAAGGTGGAGCGCCTGCTGCCCTATGGCCCCAGACTGACCATGGTTGCTCCCCGGTTCCACCCTGCGCTGGAGGCCCTGCCCAACCTTGCCCGCGCCCAGCGCCCCTTTCAGACAGAGGACCTGGAGGGAATGGATTTTGTGGTGGCGGCCACGGACGACCCACAGATAAACCGTCAGATTGCCGGATTGTGCCGGAGCCGGCGCATTTTGGTCAACGCAGTGGATGACCGGGAGGCCTGCACCTTTCTGTTTCCCGCGCTGGTTCAGCGGGGGAGCCTGTCTGTGGGTATCTCCACTGGGGGGGCCAGTCCTACCGCTGCCCAGTGGTTGAAGGAGCAGGTCGAATCTCTGCTGCCCCAGAAGTTGGATTCCATTCTCGCCTGGCTGGAGGAACAGCGCCCCGCGCTCAAGACCCACTGTTCGGATAGTGCCCGCCGGGGTGCGCTGTATGCCAGACTCTTTTTCCTCTGCCTGGAGGTGGGCGGCCCGCCGCCGGGCTTTTCCCTGGCAGCTTTTTTGAAGGAGGAGCAGATATGAAGCCGGGTTATGTCAGTCTGGTGGGGGCGGGGTGCGGCAATGCCGATCTGATTACCTTGCGAGGGCTGCACCGCCTTCAAACCTGTGACGCTGTGGTCTATGATGATCTGCTGGACCCTGCCCTGCTGGAGCAGGCTCCCCAGGCGGAGAAGTTCCCTATGGGGAAGCGGGCTGGCCGTCCATCTCCCACCCAGGAAGCAATCTGCCAGACCCTGATTCGTCTGGCCCGGGAGGGGAAACGGGTGGTTCGCCTGAAAGGGGGGGACCCCTTTGTCTTTGGGCGCGGAGGGGAGGAGGCACTGGCCCTTCAGGCTGCCGGCATTCCCTGGGAGCTTGTGCCAGGCGTCTCCTCCGCGGTGGCAGTTCCCGCTGCCGCCGGCATCCCTGTGACTCACCGGGGCGTCAGCCGCAGCTTTCATGTGATAACCGCCCACACCATGGAAGAAGAGGATCTGGATCGCCGGCTGCTCCAGTTGGCCTGCCTGGAGGGCACTCTGGTATTTTTGATGGGCTTGAGGCGCCTGCCTCAGATTGCGCAGGGACTGATGGTGGGAGGGATGCCACCAGATACGCCGGCGGCTGTGATTTATGGCGCACCCTCCAAGGCGGCGCGGGGTACACTGCAAACCATCCCGGAGCGGGCCTCTGAGGCGACAGCGCCCGCCGTAGTGGTGGTGGGAGAGACCGCTGCCCTGGATCTGCGCCCCAGTGCGCTGGAAGACTGGTATAAGCAGTGTGCTTTGCAGGAATCCGTTTGATGTTCGCGGCCATACCGATGTGCATACCTCGGAAAGAAAAGCCCCCTTCCGGCCGGAAGGGGGCTTTTGCGGTTACAGCTTGCTCCAGGCGGAGGGGCTGAACAAAACCAGAATGGGGAAAATCTCCAGGCGGCCCACAATCATGCACAGGGACATCACCAGCTTGGACAGACCGGAGAAGGCGGCGAAATTGCCGCTGGGACCTACAATTTCCAGTCCGGGGCCCACATTGCTGACGCAGGTGAGGGCAGAGGAGAAGGAAACGGCGAAGGAATACCCGTCCAGAGAGATCACCAGTCCTGCGACCAAAATGGCCATCAGGTAGGCCCCCATAAAGACAAGCAGGGAGTGGAGGGTATCCTCCTCCACCACCTTACCGTCCAGCTTGACCACCTCCACCGCTTGGGGGTGAATGATCCGGCGGATTTCCCGGCGAATGGAGCGGAGCAGGAGGAGGACCCGGCAGCACTTCATGCCGCCCCCCGTGGAGCCGGCACAGGCTCCGCAGAACATCAGCAGAATCAGGATCATCTGGGAAAATTGGGGCCACAGTGCAAAGTCGGCAGTAGCAAAGCCAGTGGTGGAAATAATGGAAGAGACCTGGAACAGGGCGTACCGAAAGCTCTCCGCCATGCTGCTGTACAGGGGGCGGATATCCACTGTGATGGCCAGGGTGGCCAGGGCCACCACCAGCAGGAAGAAGCGCAGCTCGTCACTGGCCAGGACCTCCCGGAAACGGCGGGTGAGCAGAAGGAAGTACAGGGCGAAGTTGATGGAGAACAGCAGAATGAAAATGGCGATGATGAAGTCGATGGGGGCGCTGCTGTAAGCGCCGACGCTGGCTGCCCGGTTGGAAAAGCCGCCGGTGCCCGCTGTGGAAAAGGCGTGGATAAAGCAGTCATACAGGGGCATTCCTGCAAGCTTCAGGCAGACAATCTCGGCCACAGTGAGGGCAAGGTACATACCATAGAGGATTTTGGAGGTCTGGGACTGCTTGGGCACCAGCTTGGAGAAGACGGGCCCTGGAGTTTCCGCCTGGGCCAGATAGCGGGAACGGATGCCCAGAGAGGGAATCACGGCGGTGGCCAGCACCAGCACGCCCATACCGCCCATCCAGTGGGTAAAGGCCCGCCAGAAGAGGATGCCCTGGGGCAGGGCCTCGATATCGGTGAGGATGGTGGCTCCGGTGGTGGTAAAGCCGGAGCAGGACTCAAAAAAGCAGTCAATGGGCGTGGCGAACTGGCCACAGAACAGGAATGGGAGTCCCCCCACCAAACCAGTGGCCAGCCAGATCAGGGCAACGGCACAGAAGCCCTCCCGCGTGAAAAACTGGGGGCCGGTGGGCAGGGCCGACAGGGCCCACCCGGCTGCGGCCACAAGTGCGATGGACAGCAGGAAGGGCATGGGACTCTCTCCATAGAGCAGGGCCACCAGCATAGGTACAACCAGAGCCACGGCCTCTACCAGCAGCACCCGGCCCACCACCTTCAGGACGAGCTTCCAATTCATGCCTCGGCCCCTCCATCTCCGTCATAGATGTCGTTCAGATCCAGAACCCTGCCGCTCTGGGCGATGAGAATCACCGAGTCCCCCGCCTGAAGGATGGAGGAGCCCTCGGGGATGATGATTTCTGTCCCCCGGACAATGACGGCAATCAGCACCCCGTGCTTCAGCTTCAGGTCCTTCAGGGAAACACCCAGGTGATGGGTGGCGGGGCCTACCGTGAACTCCATGGCCTCCGCCTTACCGTCGGCGATGCGGTGGAGGGAGTTCATGACGCTGCCCTGGGAGTTCTGCATCCCTCGAACCAGCCGGAGGATATAGGAGGCGGTGACAAATTTGGGGGAGACTACGCTGTCCAGGCCGGCAGACCGGGCGATGCCTGCGTAATTCTGCCGGCTGCACTTGGCGATGACCTTGGGAAGGCCCAGCTGCATGGCGTACAGAGAGATAATCAGATTGTCCTCGTCCTGGTTGGTGAGGGCAACAAAGGCGTCGCAGGCCGTAAGGCTCTCTGTCTCCAGAAGGTCCGGATCGGTGCCATCCCCGCAGATCACAGTGGCCTTGGGAAACTGCTCACTGATCTGGCGGCACTTGGCTTCGTCCGCCTCCACAATTTTCAGCCGCATTCCCATCTTCTCCAGAGTGGCAGCTAAGTAAACAGAAATCTTTCCTCCACCCAGAAGAAAGACCTGACGCACCTTTGGGGCGTACCGGCCCAGCAGACGGAAGAACTGGTCCAGGCTGTCCGACCGGCCCACCATGTACAGTTTGTCTCCTGCCTGGGGGACAAAGCTCCCCTTGGGAATGGACAGCTCTCCATCCCGGTCGGCGGCACAGAACAGCAGGGACAGCTTTTTTACCTGGGGGGGCAGGGCGTACAGGGGCTTTCCAATCAGGAAGTCCCCCTCCTGAAGGCGGAAGCCCATCAGCTCGACCCGGCCCCGGCAGAAGGTCTCGATATTGGCTGCGGAAGGGAAACGGAGCAGACGGGCAATTTCCTGTGCGGCGGTATTCTCCGGGTTGATGACCATGTCGATTTTCAGATTCTGGCACAGCTCTGTCAAGCTGTCGGTATACTCCGGGTTGCGGATGCGGGCGATGGTGTATTTGGCTCCCATGTTTTTTGCGGTGAGACAGCAGACCATGTTCACCTCGTCGGAGTTTGTGGCGGCCACCAGCAGATCGGCCTCCTCCGCTCCTGCCTCCCGCAGGGTAACCGCGGATACGCCGTTGCCCTTGACCGCCATCAGATCCAACAGTTCAGAGGCCCGGCGCAGCGTGTCCTCCCGCTGGTCTACAATGGTTACATCGTGCTTTTCCTGCACCAGCTGCTCGGCCAGAGAAAAGCCAACCTTACCAGTGCCTACAATAATGATATTCATGGAGCAAAGGTCCTTTCGGTAAGTTCTTTCCAGACAGGGAGCAATCCCTGTGGTTCCGGTCAAATGGTCCACTCCCCATGGACAATGCCCACCAGATGCCAGCTTGTCTCCCCTGGTGCGAAAACCAGGCGCAGAGAGCACCAGTCCAGCCCCTGACTGGACGGGTCCCGGCCAGGGAAGCAGAAGTCTACAAAGCGGCAGCCGGGGTAGGCCTCGGGCAGGTTTTCCAGGGCGTTGCCGCTCATCATCAGCCGGTCTATCCCGATCTGGGGAGCCTGGGTGTAGTCTGCATCCCAGACATACCGGGTGAAGTAGTCCTCCATCGTCAACTCGATCAGGCTGCCCCGGCCATCGACAAAGCCCCAGATATAGGCGGTGCTGTCTCGGGCCAGATCCCGGATTTGTGTCGCAGTAAAGGTCTGATCGGTCTCTGTATTTACGGTGGAGTAGGGGGTAAAGGCGACTCCACGCTCCGGGTGGACAAAGCCCGCAAGGGCGGCATAGTCCTGCCGCTCCAGGGCCCGGACAACAGAGCAGGCGGCATTCAGCAGAGGAAAGTTGTCCGCAGCGTCCAGAAGTGGAGCGGATTGGCCGGAGGAGTCCCCCATCTCCGCCTGTTTAAGCGCAGGGGTGCTGCTGGCTGAGGGGACAAGGCTCTCGCGCTCTGCCCAGGGTACAGGCAGAAGAGAGCCCAACAAAAGGCCAATCACCAGGCAAAGCAGGGGCAGAAGGATGGTGTAGCGCTTCATGGAACAATCACCTCCTCAAGGCTGTGGGGTAGTTTAGCGCTATTATAGCACACTTCTGTCCGATATGGAAGAAGGATATTGGAGGTTGCATAGCACCGGTCTGGCCTGGCTGAAGAAGGGCCCACAGAGGAAAAGAAGTGCAGATTTTTGGATCGATGTTTTGACTCCAGGAATTGAAATTAGAAAAAGAATATGGTATGATAAGAAAAAAGGCGGAGAGGCAGGCTGAAGAGGGCCTCTTCGGGTAAAAAACGGTCAGAGACGGGTGAAAAAATTCGGTTTTCTTTGTCCTGAGAGAAAGTTGAGACGTTTTCTGGTCGGATTTTCCTTAGATTCCAATGTTTTGCATTGTCGCACAGGGAGGAAAGGGACATGTATGATTGCCGCGTCCACTTCTATGTAACTGGATGCCAACACCGAATCTTTGAGGTGGTCAAAGCGATGCCACCGCTGGAACACTTTACCCACACATTTGCAGAGAGCGCTCAGCCAGAGACGGCATTGATAGCACAGGCGGATGTGATTCTGGTTGGGCTGGAGGGAACAGATGGCGTGCAGCAGCTACAGGCGGTTCTGGCGGATAAAAGAAAGGACGCCGAGGTGATTGTGCTGGCAGAGCAGTTGCAGATTCCTCAGTTGACAGAGTATCTGTCCCAGCTCAAGGATATTTGGACCATGCCCATGGAAGAGGAGGAACTCCGGTTTCGGCTTTTGCGGTGGCAGCAGACCTGCAAGCAGGGCAGAGATCTCTGGCAGAGCGGTCACTTTTTAGACGCTGTGATCAACAACAGTCCCAACCTGATCTGGTTTAAGGACAAAGACGGTATCCACGAGAAGGTAAACGACAGCTTCTGCCGGACGGTGAACAAGACCAAGGAGCAGGTACAGGGCCGGGGCCACGCCTATATCTGGGATGTGGAGCAGGACGACCCTGCCTGTATTGAGTCGGAACGTATTGTGATGGAGAACCGGCGGACCGGCGTATCCGAGGAAACCATCCAGACCGGAGAGGGACAGCGCCTTCTGACCACCTACAAGTCCCCGCTGTACAATTTTGACGGAAGCGTTATGGGAACGGTGGGTGTGGCCATCGACGTGACTCGGGAACGGGCCTATAAAGAGGAGCTGATCCAGAAAAGTCGCACCCTGGAGACTATTTTTACCACGATGGACTGCGGCATAGTGTGCCATACACTGGATGGCTCCCGGGTGATCAGCGTCAACCGGGCGGCCCTGAAGATTCTGGGGTACGAATCCCAGGAGGAACTGGAGTCCGAGGGCTTTGACATGGTGGCGGACTCTGTGGTGGAGGAGGACAAGGATACTCTCCGGGCGGCGATTCAGCAGCTGAAAAAGGTTGGGGACAGCGTAAGTCTGGAGTACCGCATTCAGCGCAGGGATGGAGAAATCCTCCATGTGATGGGCAATGCCAAGCTGCTGGAGGAGAACGGCGAGCTGCTGTATCAGCGGTTCCTTTTGGACTGCACCGCCCAGAAGCTCCAGGAGGAGCGGGAACGGATGGAGCGGGAGCGCCGTCAGATGCAGCTGGTCCAGGCCTTGAGCATCGACTACAATCTGGTCTGCGTCTTCGACTCTGTAACCGGACAGGGGAGCGCTCTGCGGATCAGTGACTGCGAGCAGGGGGTGCTGAACGATATCTTCAGCGGACCGCTGCATTTGAAGGAGTGCATAGAAAAGTACATACAGTCCTGTGTCTACACCGACGACCGGGACGCCTTCCGCCGGATGTGCAGCCTGGAGGCCTTTCAGGCAGAGCTGAAGGATAAGATCATGTCCTATTGCAATTACCGCACCCAGTGCAACGGCGTTATGCGGTATTTCCAGATGAAGGCTGTGCGGACAGAGGAGCAGGATGAGGGCTATGCGATTGTACTGGGCTTCCGAAGCGTGGATGAGGAGACCCGGCAGGAAATGGAGAAGAAGAGTCTTCTGGAGGATGCACTAATGCAGGCGAATCGCGCCAGCAAGGCCAAAAGCGTGTTCCTCTCCAACATGTCCCACGACATCCGAACCCCTATGAACGCCATTGTTGGCTTTACCGCCCTAGCCATTACGCACATCGACCGCAGGGAGCAGGTGGAGGAGTACCTGAAAAAGATCATGTCCTCGGGCAACCACCTGCTCAGCCTGATTAACGATATTCTGGATATGAGCCGCATTGAAAGCGGAAAGCTTCACCTGGAGGAGAGCCTGTGCAGTTTGCCTGACATCCTCCACGGACTGCGGAATATTATCCAGGCGGACGTCCACGCCAAGCAGTTGGAGCTGTACATGGACGCGGTGGATGTGCTGGACGAGGAAATTTACTGTGATAAGCTGCGGCTGAGCCAGGTGCTGCTGAACCTGCTGAGCAATTCCGTGAAGTATACCGGCGCAGGGGGCACAGTGAGTATCCGGGTAACGGAGCGGCCCGGGGCGCCCACAGGCTATGCCCGCTATGAGTTCCACATCAAGGACACCGGCATCGGCATGAGCGAGGAGTTTGTATCCCGCATCTTTGAGCCGTTTGAGCGAGAGCGCAATTCGACCATCAGCGGCATCCAGGGCACAGGCCTGGGAATGGCCATCACAAAAAATATCGTGGACATGATGAACGGGACCATTGAGGTGAAGAGCGAGCAGGATGTGGGCACGGAGTTTACGGTAAGCTTTACCTTCCGCCTGCACGCCGGGAAGCGGGAGCCCCAGCTGATCCGAGAGCTGAAGAACTGCCGGGCTCTGGTGGTGGACGACGACTTTAACACCTGTGACAGTGTGTCCTACATGCTCCAGCAGGCCGGAATGCGGGCGGAGTGGACCCTGTCCGGGCGGGAGGCTGTGCTTCGGACGCACCAGGCGATTATGCGGGACGACACCTACAGCGTGTATATCATTGACTGGCTGCTCCCGGATATGAACGGCGTCGAGGTTGCCCGCCGCATCCGTAAGGAGATGGGAGACGAGGTGCCCATCATTGTCCTTACCGCATACGACTGGTCGGACATTGAGGAGGAGGCTAAGGAGGCTAAGGAGGCCGGTGTGACCGCCTTTTGCAGCAAACCCCTGTTCTGGTCGGAGCTACGCAGCTGCCTGCGCTCTCTGGTCAGCACGGAGGAGACTGTAAGTGAGGAACCGCCTCTCCCCTCGCATCATGTGCGTGGAGGACGCATCCTGCTGGCGGAGGACAACGCCCTGAACCAGGAGATTGCCACAGAAATCTTACAGGAGGCCGGCTTCTCTGTGGAGGTGGCAAAGAACGGGCAGATAGCGGTGGAGATGCTGAAGACCTCTCAGCCAAACTACTATACGCTGGTGCTGATGGATGTGCAGATGCCGGAGATGGACGGCTATGCTGCCACCCGGGCGATCCGTGCCCTGGAAGATCGAAGGCTGGCTTCTGTTCCTATCATCGCCATGACAGCCAATGCCTTTGAGGAGGATAAGCGAGAGGCTTTGCACAGTGGGATGAACGGTCATATTGCCAAGCCGATTGATATCAAGGTCCTGTTTGATACACTGGACAATGTGTTGTCCTGAGAAGAGATAGAGCAGCAGCCCCTGGCAAGAGCCGGGGGCTGCTTTGTATGTGCTTCAGCGTATAGGGGTGGGGCGGGTCAGGTCGTGAATCCAGCGGCCAGTGCGCAGCCGCCATACGCCTGCGGCTGCCTTGACCACCTGCTCCAGACAGATGGACAGGAAAACCCAGAGAATGCCCATGCGGAACACCAGGCCGGTAAGGAAGGCCGCCGGAATGGCGGCTAGCCACAGAGGGGACAGGTCGATGAGGGTGGAGGCCTGCACATCCCCGCCGCCCCGGAGGACCCCGACAATGTTGGTGTTGTTAAAGTCCTTCATGGGGGAGAGAAGGGCGTAAATTCCAATCATCATAGAGGCGATCCGGCTGGCTTGGGGGGAGAGCTGGAACAGAGGAAAGACCCAGACCGGAGCGATAACATAGGCGAAAAGGAGCAGCAGAGCCCCTTGAACCACGCCGCACAGCACCGCCAGGGTGTCCAGAGCCAGACCCACCTGATAGACCGAATGGCTTCGGCCGGCGCCGATCTCCCGGCCCACCAGAATGGAGGCGGTAGCCGCCAGACCGAAGCCCACGACGGCACAGATTTTCTCTACATTGCCTGCCAGGGTGAAGGCGGCCAGAATCTCCTGGCTGCCGTCCATGTGGCCCATGATGGTGGGAAACACAGAGGTACCCAGCCCCCACAGGGTCTCGTTGCATACAACCGGTCCGCCGTACCGAATGAAGCGGGCGGTCATCTCCAGGCCTGGCCGGAACAGAAGGCGGAAGTGCAGACGGAATCCCCGGTTGAGGCCGATGTGCAGGGCCATGATGCCCACCTCCAGCCCCCGGGCGATCAAAGTGGCCAGGGCGGCTCCCTCCACCCCCAGGGCGGGGGCGCCCAGCTTGCCGAAAATGAGCACCCAGTTCAGAAAGGTGTTGCAGCTCATGGAGGCCATCAGGATGTACATGCCCAGCTGAGGGTTCTCCATAGCTCGAAAGGCTGCAATGTAGACCATTGTAAAGCTGTTCAGGAAGTAGGAGAACCCCGCAATCCGTCCGTACCGAGCGGCCAGTGCCACAATCGCCGGATCCTTTCCGAACAGAGACAGAAACTGCTCCGGCAGAAAGAACAGAATAAGGGCAAAGACCAGAGAGACCGTTCCCGCGATCCAGAAGGTTACGCCCATAACCCGATTGATGGCCTGCTTGTCCTGCTGGCCCCAGTACTGGCTGAGAAGGACGGTGGAGCCGCTTTGCAGGCCGAAGACAAACAGCTGCACCACGAACAGAGGGATGTTGGCCAGAGCCACAGCTGCCATAGGCAGCTCTCCCAGAAGACCAACCATGAAGGTGTCTGCCATACCCAGCGTACTGGTAATCAGGTTTTGCAGAATAATGGGGGTGGCCAGCAGAACTACCTGCCGGTAGAAGCCGGGCCCCTGCTTCAAATACGAAAACACAGCGATGCTCCTTTGCAGAGAAATGCAGAATGGGGGCCTGTCTTTGGGCAGGCCCCTTTCGAAATAGGAAGAAAGCGGAAAGCCCCCCTTGGCCAAGGGAGGCTTTGGCGCCTGTCCATTCGCCTACTGCCTGGCCAACGCCAGAGCGCGGTAGACGTCCAGAATACGTCCAAAGAGAGGGGTATCCGGGGTCAGGCCGGTGTAGGTCTCCAGAGCCTTTTCCACACCCGCGCTGCTGATTTTCTGCATCAGCTCCACACTCTGGGTATCCTCAGAACAGTTGAAATGCAGCGCCGCCGCTCCACCGAAAATCAGGTGGTCTACAGGCAGTCCGTAGGAGTCCGCTGTCACCAGGGGCTTCATCAGACGGTCGGAGGGAGCCAGCTTGCGGATGGGTTCCCGGGCCACGCGCTGGGTCTCGTCCTCCAGGAAGGGGTTCTGGAATCGGGCAAAAATCCGGTCAATATAGGCGTGATGGGTGTCGGGGTCAAAGGAGAACTTGCGGATCAGGCCCTCGCCGCTCTCCCGCATGGCCTGATAGACCACATCTCCGATAGCTGGGTCAGCAATGCTCTCCACAATGGTTCTGTGGCCCTTCAGGGAGCCGAGATAAGCGCAGATGGCGTGACCGCTGTTCAAAGTGAACAGCTTGCGCTCCAGGTAGGCGTCCAGGTTGTCCACCCAGCCCAGACCCTGGATGTCAGGCCGCTCGCCCTTCCAGCCCGCCTTCTCCACGTCCCACTCGGTATACTGCTCCACGGCAACATCCAGGGGATTCTCGAAAGAGGCCTTGGGCACAATCCGGTCCACGGCGCAGTCGGCAAAGCCCACATACTCCTTGGCATAGGCCAGTTCTTCCTCGTTCAGGTGGGAATATACCGCGTCCCGGAGCTGGCTGGTGCCCCGCACAGCGTTTTCACAGGCCACCACGTTCAGCAGCTGAGTGTTTCCCGCGGCCTTTCGTGCCTGAATGCCGGCGGCAATGGGCTTGGCGACGATGGGCAGAATGCGCAGTCCCACGGCGGTGGTAATCAGCTGGCAGTCGCCGGCAATGGCCTCCACCAGCTCTGGGCCGGCGGAGGAGATACCGCTGATGTTCTCCACCGTCCACTGGGCGCATTTCCGGTCCTGGATATGAACGGTGTAGCTCTTGCGCTGGTTGATGGCGGAGATCAGATTCTCGGCCACATCGGCAAAGGTGACATGCCAGCCGCTCTTTTCCAGCAGGGCGCCAATGAAGCCGCGGCCAATGTTGCCTGCGCCGATCATGATTGCCTGTTTCATGGTATAATCCCTTCCTTTGTTTCAAAATATAGGTTCCGGTGTTCCTTGTCCCAGAGTATAGCACGCTTTCCGGGGGGACCGCAAGGGCAGGGCGGGAAAAAAGCGCCGAAATATCCTTCCCGCTTCCACTGCAAAAAAGTGATATTGCACGTTTTTGATTGTTTTGGTCTGAAAGCAGGAAAAAGGTCCATTGACAGTCGTTTGTTCAAAGGGGGACAGCGGACGGGGATTTTGAGAGACGCAAAGAAACAATTTCCAATTTTAATTAATTTGCAGCTGGATTGGCGGTATGCACAAAAAATATGCCCGATTTTTGTGTATAAAATCGAACGGAAATGGTTTGACTTTCTGCGTGTTCTGTGTTAGGATTGTTTTAGTCAAAAACAATCAATAAATCAAATTCAATCAAATTGAACGGGGGCGGAAGCCATGCTGGCTGAACAGCGAGCCAGGGCAATTTTGCAGCAGCTCTCCCAACGCCAGACGGTCAGCGTAACCGACCTGTGCCAGATCACGGGCGCCTCGGAGGCCACCATCCGCCGGGACCTGAACGGCCTGGCCCGGCAGGGGCGGCTGGTAAAGGTACATGGGGGGGCTACCAGCCTGGAGGAGGAGGAGTTCCTGGCCCGGGAGCCCGACCTGGCTACCAAGCAGCGCTATGCCCGGGAGAAGGAGCGTATCGCCCGGAATGCCGCCTCCCTGGTAGGGGATGACGATGTGGTGTATCTGGACACAGGGACCACCGTGCTCCATATGGCCAATCACCTGAAGGACTCCAAGGCTCTGTTTGTCACCAGCAGCATCGACTTTGCCGGGATGCTCTCTGCCCACGAGCGGCAGGTCTATGTGCTGGGGGGGCTCTTAAAGCCGGGAACAGTGGATATTGTAGGAGCGGAGGCTCTGAACGCCCTGGGGCGGTACAACTTTACAAAGGTATTTTTGGGCACCAGCGGAGTCAGCGTAGGCCAGGGTTTTACCACGCCGGACCCGGAAGCGGCGGCCCTGAAGGCCCTAGCGGCCGCACAGGCCCAGGAGGTCTATATGCTGGCTGACTCCAGCAAATTCGGCCGGGTGACTGCCGCTCGGATTCTGCCCCTGGAGGCGGCCCGGATTATCACCGACCGGCTGCCGGATCAGAAGTATCTGGACTATACCGAGGTCATCACGGCGTAGCTTCAAGCGGACCCAAAGATGTGCGGCACTGCGCCGGCCCATTTATTATGTTCTCTATATACTGTAAAGCAGTATGAGATAAGAATTCATTTTGAAAGGATGTATTTATTATGGTATCCAAACAGGTCAAGGTCATCAATCCACAGGGGTTGCACATGCGTCCCGCTCAGCTCTTCGTGGCTGAGATGGCAAAGTACAAAAGCGACGTTACCATTCTGTTCGGCGAGAAGACCATCAATGGCAAAAGCATTATGAATTTGATGGCCTCCTGCATCAAGATGGACAGCGAGATTGAGATTCGCTGCGAGGGGGAGCAGGAGACAGAGGCACTGGAGGCCGCGGTCAAGCTGGTGGAGTCCGGCCTGGGCGACCTGTAACAGGGAGGAGACGGCATGATTCTGAAAGGAATCGCCGCATCGGACGGCGTCGGCTTAGGCCGCGCCGTCTGTGTGCGGGAGGAGAGTCTGGACTATTCCCAGGTCCCTTACTCCGGGAAGGAGACCGAGAAGGCCCGCCTGCTGGCCGGCATCGAGGAGTTTGGGGCGCGGACCTCCGCCATGGCCGACCGTATCCGGGAGGAAGTGGGCCAGAAGGAGTCGGAGATCCTCACCGGCCAGATTGCCATGCTGGCCGACCCCTTCATGCGTTCCCAGATGCAGGAGGCCATTGACGCCGGCGTCTGTGCCGAGGCGGCGGCGGACAGCGTGTGTACCATGTACGCCGACATGTTTGCCGGCGTGGAGGACGAGATGATGCGCCAGCGGGCCGCTGATATCAAGGATATCCGGGCCCGACTTCTGTCCATCCTGCTGGGTACTGCCGGGGTGGATCTGTCTGCTCTGCCGGCGGGCAGTGTGCTGGTGGCCCGGGAGCTCACCCCCTCTATGACCGTGGGTCTGAAGAAGGAGAATGTGGCCGCTATTCTCACCGCCACTGGAGGCAAGACCAGCCACTCTGCCATTCTGGCCCGGGCCCTTCAGCTGCCCGCCGTGCTCAGCGTGCCCAAGATGCTGGAGCTGGTGAAGGACGGGGACGGCCTGATTGTGGACGGAAGCGAGGGGGTTGCAGTCCTCAATCCCGACGAGCGTACCCGCAGCGAGTACCTGATAAAGCAGAAGGAGTTTCAGGAGAAGACCGCCGCCCTGGAGATTTACCGGGACCAGCCCACCGTGGACGCCGACGGAACGCGCTATAGCCTGTATGCCAACATCGGCTCTGCCGCCGAGGCAGAGACTGCAGCCCAGTCCGGGGCGGAGGGAATTGGACTGTTCCGCACGGAGTTTCTCTTTATGGACCGCACCAGCCTGCCCGACGAGACTGTGCAATTTGAGGCGTACCACGCAGTCTCCAAGATCATGGCCGGGAAAGAGGTCATCATCCGCACCCTGGATGTGGGTGGGGACAAGGCCATTGAGTACCTGGGGATGGAGAAGGAGGAGAACCCCTTCCTGGGCCACCGGGCCATCCGGTACTGCCTGGACCGGCCGGAGCTCTACAAGGTACAGCTCCGGGCTCTGCTCCGGGCGGGGGCGGAGGAAAAGAACATTCGCATTATGCTCCCCCTGGTTACCTGTGTGGAGGAGGTCCGGGCTGCCCGGGACCTGCTGGAGCAGTGCAAGAAAGAGCTGGCTGAGGCTGGCATCCCCTATGACGCCGACATCGCCCTGGGGGCCATGATCGAGACCCCTGCCGCCGCCCTGATTGCCGACCTCCTGGCGAAGGAATGTGACTTCTTCTCCATCGGCACCAACGACCTGACCCAGTACACAATGGCTGTGGACCGGGGCAACGCAAAGGTGGAGAAGCTGTATTCCCCTCTTCAGCCTGCCGTGCTCCGCTCCATCGGAAACGTGATTGTGGCCGCCAAAGAGGCAGGTATCCCGGTGGGTATGTGCGGCGAGGCCGCAGCGGACCCCCGTCTGCTGCCTCTGCTGATGGCTTGGGGGCTGGACGAGTTTTCTGTCAGTCCCTCTGCCGTTCTGGCTACCCGGGCCAATATCCGCCGCTGGACGGGAACCGACGCAGCTCTTGTCACCGATGAAGCGATGGGCCTCTCTACCGCCACCGGCGTAGAGGGGTACCTCAGGGCCAGTGTGAACAAGTAAATATGTGAGGAAAGGACGATCTCCTTTGAAAGAACATGTACAGAAGTTTGGGCGTTTCCTCAGCGGAATGGTAATGCCCAACATCGGCGCCTTCATTGCCTGGGGCCTGATTGCCGCCCTGTTTATCCCCGACGGCTGGCTTGGCAAATGGGGCCCCGCCGCCACCATCAACAACATGGTGGGCCCCATGCTTTCCTATCTGCTGCCCATCCTCATCGGCTACACCGGCGGCCGGGCGGTGGGAGGCCAGAAGGGGGCTGTGACCGGCGCCCTGGCCACCCTGGGCGCCATCGCCTCCACCGAGAGCACCATGTTTATCGGTGCCATGATCTGCGGCCCTCTGGGCGGCTGGTGCATCAAGAAGTTTGACGAGAAGATGGAGGGTCACATCCCCGCCGGCTTCGAGATGGTGGTCAACAACTTCTCGGTGGGCATCATCGGCGGTATCCTGGCTGTGCTGTCCATCTTCGTCATCGGCCCGGCCTGCGTGGTGATCACCAATATATTAGGAAGCGGCGTGGAGTTCCTGGTCAACCACGGCCTGCTGCCCTTCACCGCCGTGCTGGTGGAGCCCGCCAAGGTGCTCTTACTGAACAACGCCATCAACCACGGCGTCTTCACCCCCATCGGCACCGCCCAGGCTCTGGAGGCCGGCAAGTCCATCCTGTTCATGATTGAGTCCAACCCCGGACCCGGCCTGGGGCTGCTGCTGGCCTACTGCGTGGCCGGCAAGGGGGAGACCCGCTCCTCCGCCGGCGCTGCCGCTTTCATTCAGTTTGTTGGTGGCATCCACGAGATCTACTTCCCCTATGTCCTGATGAACCCCATCGTCATTCTGGGCCCCATGATCGGCAACATGGCCGGCATCTTCACCCTGTCCGCCCTGGGCGGCGGACTTGTGGCCGCGGCCTCCCCCGGCTCCATCATCGCTGAGGTGCTGATGACCCCTCCGGGCGGCTACATGGCCAACTTCGCCGGAATCGGCATTGCCGCCGTGGTCAGCTTTGCTATCTCCGTTTTCCTGCTGAAGTTCTTTGGCAAGGACGCCAGTCTGGCGGAAGCCCAGGCTCAGGTGGCTGCCTCCAAGGCGGCCAGCAAGGGCCAGAGCGTGTCCGCAGAATCCACCACCGGCGCTTCGGTGGACATCCACTCTGTAAAGAAGATCGTCTTTGCCTGTGATGCGGGCATGGGCTCCTCCGCTATGGGGGCGACTATGCTGCGCAACAAGCTGAAGGATGCGGGCATCACCGGGATTGAGGTGATTCACCACCCGGTATCCGAGATTCCCGGGGACTGCCAGATTGTGGTGACCCACCATGAGCTGTCCGGGCGGGCTGCCCAGCGCGCTCCCCAGGCCCGGATTATCCCCATTCATAACTTCATGGGCGCTCCCGAATACGACGCCCTGGTGGAGGAGCTGCTGGAGGCTCGAAAGGGCGGGGCCACTCCTGCTCCCGCCGCCCCGGCGGAGGCCCCCAAGGAGGAGGTCCCTGCCGCCGGGATTCTGCTGGAGCGGAAGAATATCGTTCTGAACTGCGCCCCTGTTACCCCCGAGGAGGCCATCCGCGCCTGCGGGAAGCGGATGGTGGAAAGCGGCTATGTGGACGAGGCCTACATCCAGGGGATGCTGGACCGGGAGGCCAGCTTCTCGGTGGCCATCGGAAGCCATGTGGCCATTCCCCACGGAACCAATGATGTGAAGCCCCTCATCAAGCGCACCGGCGTGGTAGTCATGACCTATCCCGAAGGCATTGACTGGAACGGCGACAAGGTCAAGCTGGTGGTTGGCATCGCCGCTAAGGGCGAGGAGCACCTGGAGGTGCTGGGCCGCATTGTAGCCATCGCCTCAACGGATGACGACACCGATAAGCTGGTGGCCTCCGCTGACCCGGAAAAGCTCTACCAAAATCTGAACGGTCTGGCCTGAGACTGGGCTGGAAATAAGAGACCGGGCGGTGTCCTACTGACACCGCCCGGTTCTGTGTTCCGGCAGACGCCGCGGGGAAAGGCCGGAAAAAGGGGGCAAACTATCTTCCCATCAGGAGGAAAGGGATTTTGGAGAGTACAGGAATGTAGGTGATGCACCCGAGTGCGGCCAGGGAGGCAAGAATAAAGGGCATTGCCTCCTTCACGGTCTCGCCAAATTTGCATTTGGAGATGTTGGTAGCGGAGTAGAGACATACGCCCACCGGCGGAGTACTCAGACCGATGGTCAGGTTCATGCAGACAATCATGCCGGTTTGAATGGGATCCAGTCCCAGGCCCTCCATTGCGGGGGCCAGGATGGGGGCAATTAACATAATGGCAGGGGCGCTGTCCATAAACATTCCCACCACCAGAAGGACCAGATTGATTAGAATCAGCTTGATAAACAGGGGGGCGCTCATGGAAACCAGAGCGTCGGTGAGCTTCACTGCCCAGCGCTCGTTGGAGATGACCCACCCGAAGAGGTAGCAGCCGCCCACAATCAGCATCACTGTGCCGCTGTCGATGGCGCTGTCAATCAGGGATTTCCACAGGTCCTTCAGTGTAACGCTTCTGTAGACAATGACGGACAGAAACAGAGAATACAGCACTGCCGCCGCCGCCGCTTCGGTAGGCGTAAACCAGCCCATCATGATACCGCCCACCACAATTAGGGGCAGGCCAATGCAGGGGAGGGCCTGCTTGGTGGCCTCCCAGCGCTCGGCCCAGCTGCTCTTCTCCTCTTTGGTAAAGCCGCGCCGGAGTGCAAAGAAATAGACAACGCACATCATCAGGCAGCCCATCAGAATCCCGGGAATCACACCAGCGATGAACATATCGCCGACAGAGACCTTAGCTGCCGCTCCATAGATAACAAACGCCAGACTGGGAGGGATAATGGGGGCACAGGTGGAGGCGACAGAGGTCAGGCCTGCGGCGAAGCCGGGGGTGTAGCCCTCCTTTTTCATAGCGGGAATCATCAGAGAGCCCACTGCCGCTGTGCCGGCCACGGCGGAGCCAGACACGGTGCCAAACATCATACATACCAGAACGTCCACCATAGCCAAGCCGCCGCGGATATGGCCTACAAAGGCCCGGGCAAACCGAACCAGCCGCATGGTAATACCGCCGTGGTTCATGATATTTCCCGCAAGCACAAAGAAGGGCAGGCAGAGAAGGGTAAAGCTGTTGATGCCATAGATGATCCGCTGGGGGACCAGGGCCAGATTGACCGCGCCTGTGCTCAAAAGGGCGTAAGAGACGGTGGAGACCACCAGAACAAAGGCGATTGGCACGCTCAGGGCCAGGAACAGAAAGAAGCTGCCAAACAGAATAATACCGCTGAAAAGACTGCTCATGAATGCTCTCCTTTCTCTTCCTCATCCCCGGGCAGAGGGAGCTTAACTGCCTCGCCATAGCAGATGGTCTCCAGCAACTGGACAAAGGTGTAGTAGACCATAATGATGCCGCTGATGGGGAGGGAGCAGTAGAACCAGGCCAGGGAGATTTTCATAGAAGTCATACTGTGACTCATCTGGGTGATTGTGTACTGGCCGCTGGCTGTGATAAACAGAAAAAGGGCTGCCAGAAGGATGAGGTTTGCCAGGATCAGAAGAAATTTTTTGATCGGACCATGGAAGCAGTTGACTATCATGTCTACGCCGATGTGAAGCAGATGGCGGCTGGCAACGGCACTGCCCAGCATGGTTGTCCATACAAAAATGTAGCAGGAAAACTCACTGGCCCAGCTCAGAGAGGTTCCAAACCACCGCAGAATCAGCTGCCCGATGACCGCGATGCACAGCGCAAGGCTCATCAGCCCCAGCGCGCCCCGAGAGAGCAGGTTGATGCCGTCCCCAATTTTGTGGAGAACGCGAATTTGTTTTTCCATTTTGATGTGTCACCTCACAGATCAACCGGAAAAGCTGCTGCGTCGGGCGCTGGTCAGCCTAAGGCCAACAAGCGAGGGCCCGTCGCAGCAGCTCCAGCGCATGTATACTGTCTTGTTTCAATCAGGGCTTGGCGTTCTGAATCATCGTAACCAGCGGCTCCCAATCGGGGTGCTCGGCATACATCTTGTCATAGGTGCTCTGGGTGGCGGCCTTCCAGGCGTCAAGGTCGGTGGGACGGGTCACGGTATATCCCTTTTCCTCATATTCCGCAATCAAAGACTCGTCCGCGTCCAGGAACCAGGCACGCTGGGCGGCTCCGGCCTCCTCGGCGGCTGTCCGAATCAGCGCCTGGTCCTCGGCGCTCAGGCGCTCAAACCAGGTCTGGCTGCACACCACGATGCCGCTGGTGTAGAAGTGGTGGATGTCACAGATACAGTTGACAGCCTCAATATAGCCGTCGGCCTTGGCATACAGGGCGCTGTTGTCGGTGCCGTCTACCACGCCGTTCTGAAGGCCGGTAAACTGCTCGCCGGAGGCCAGGGAAATGGGCACAGAGCCCATAGACTCATACATCGCCACACAGACCGGGTCCATCATGGCTCTCATGCGGACGCCCTTCATATCCTCCACGCTGTTGATGGGGATATTGTTGGTGAGGATATTGCGCCAGCCGTCCTCATGGAAGCCGATTGCGACCAAGCCGTCCACGGCGCTGACCTTGTCGATCATTGTTTGGCCGAACTCGCCGGCAATCGCAGCCTCCACGTGGTCCAGATCCTGGAAGAGGAAGGGCAGCTGGAATACCCCGAGCTCGGGGACAAAGCCGCTGATGCTGCCGGTGCCGACCCAGGCAATCTCCAGGTTGTTGTTTTGGGCCATCTCCACGGCCTCCACCTCGTCCGTGGTCATGTCACCGGCAAAGACCTCCACGGTGATGCGGCCGCCGCTTCTCTCCTCCACCAGCTTTTTAAATTCCTGAGCGCCGTAATCGAAGGGGGCGCCTGTGCCACATACATGGGCCACACGGATGCGGTACGAGTCTCCGCTGCTGCTGTCGGCAGAGCTTCCCCCGGCTGCGGGGGTGCTGGTCTGTCCGCCGCCCCCGCAGGCCGCCAGAGCCAGCGTCAGGCACAGAGCCAAAGCGCCGCACAGTAAACCTTTTCTTTTCATTTGAATTCCTCCTCAGTTTTTCTTTTTCTCCCAATTTGCCTTCGTGTCCCGCCAGGTGGATGTGCCCCCTTGTGGTTCCTGTCCCCCTGCAGAGGGGCGGGAATACGAAGAAGAATTGGTTTTTTAGCCCAACAGAAATCCCTCGGGGAAGGGGTCTCTGGGGTCAAACAAAAGAGTGCTCTTTCCCATGACGAAGGCCCGTCCGCTGATTTCGGGAACAATGGCGGGAATGCCGCTGACCTGGGTCTCCTCTACAATGGTGCAGTGGAACAGACTGCCGATCAGGCTCTCGTGGACAAAGGGCTGGCCGACCCGCAGCTTCCCCTGGGCGTGGAGCAGAGCCATCTTTGCGGAGGTTCCCGTCCCGCAGGGGCTCCGGTCGATGGCGGCGGGAGGGATGACCACGGCATTTTTTACATCGGAAATTCCGTCGGTGCCTGGGGCATAGAACTCGACATGTGTGACCTGGTTCATAATTTCCAGATAGGGGTGACGGATCTCCACCTGCTCATTGATAAATTTCTTCAGGTAGTTGCCCTTTTCCACAATCTGTCTGGCGTTTTCTTTTTCCAGAACCAGATCCATGCTGGCGGCAGGAACAATGGCGAAGACGTTGCCACCATAGGCGATGTCCAACTGGATGGAGCCGTACTCCGGCACCTGCACGCTCACGTTTCGGTTCATGACAAAGGCCGGGGCGTTTTGGAAAGAGACGCGCTGCGCAACACCGTCCCTGACCTCAATGCTCACCTGAACCAGGCCGGAGGGGGTGTCCAGTGTAAGGTGCGTATAGGGCTCCTGGGCCTGGACCAGCCCGCTCTCCACAAGAGCGGTGGATACACCAATGGTGTCGTGGCCGCACATCGGCATCCAGTTGCCCACCTCGTAGTAGAGCACGCCGAAATCGGCACGGGGGTCACAGGGAGCGGTAACAATAGTGCCAGACATCACGTCATTTCCCCGGGGCTCAAAGCAGATGGCTTTGCGCAGCCAGTCCTGGTGCTCCATCATATAGAGCATCTTTTCCTCCATGGTATTGCCAGGGATTTTTGGGAAGCCGGAGAGGATCGTTCGGGTGGGCTCTCCCTCGGTATGGGTCTCGATACAGGTGACGGCTCGTCTTCCGTCGATGGTCTCAAGCTGGAATTCATCCTGTGCTGTCATATCCTGGCCTCACTCCTTTGCGCGGAAGACCGCAGATTTTTCACAGAAAAAGCAGGCGAATCAAGCGAAGAAGGAAAACTGTTTGACTTTTTATGGTTTTCACAGTATAATAAACCATGAAAACGGCGGAAACTTGAGATTTTATGGGCTGTTGTCTGGTTTTCCTGTGTATATTGAAAAGTATAGCGCTTGAACACGCTTGGGAAAACCGCCCTGGGGCCCGTTTCGGTTTGTACTGTGGTCCATTCTTTTGGTACGTTTGGACCATACATGGTATCCCAAAGGATATTTTTACATGAACTGAAATTTTCTCGGGGATATCCCCGAGGCTCCGCCTGTCAGGCGGAGCCTGAACCATTTCATATTCAAAGGGAGGGATACGGATGATCTCGCGTGATGGAAAAGGGATTTTAACTCCGTCCAAGCTGGAGAAAATCAATCAGATGATTGCCGACCTGTACGATGACTCTGTAACCCTCTCCAAACGGATGGAGGGCTTTTTTGCAGAGCTGTACAAGGTGATCTTCTTCGAGAAGGCGAACTTTCTGTTTTATCAAAAGCAGGGAAATCTGTATAAAACGCACTCCATCTATACCATCAACTGGAATGACGAGCAAAAGCGGCGATATGAGTGTGAGTACTGTCACCTGGATGATGTATTGTCTATCCTGGACTCGGACCAGAGCGTCAGCTTCTTGACCAACCAGATGTTCAATCAGAGCGTGCGGAAAAACTCCCCCTACTTTCAGGAATTCCTCCTTCCCATGGGGCTGCATGACTCCATTGAGACGAATTTCTCCATCCGTAACCAAAATCTGCGCGGTGTCTTTTCCATCCATCGCTCCCAGGACAAGAACCACTTTACAGAGGAGGAGCTGGAGATGATCTCTCTGTTCCAGCCCCATTTCAGCAATGCGCTGAAAGACTATGGCCGGGAACTGGACATGGAAATGATGCTGCACATGCTGAACAGTTACCACTGTGTGGGTGTGAGCTACTTTGACAAAAGGCTGAACTTTTTGGGGGGCAACACCACATACCGCCAGCGGCTGGCGCAGATGGGCTTTCAGGATTTGGGGAACAATCCAGTGGCCGACTGTTTTCGTGCGTTAAGCCGGACACTGGACCAGGAGCCTCCCTTTTTAAAGCGGCATGTGGTGTATAAGATGAAGGATACCCCGCTGTTCCTGGAGGTGACAAGAGCGCATGTGTCCCAGTGGGGCCATGAGGAGTGCTATGTCTGTCTGTTTTTCGACCTGTCCTATGTCATGGAACAGATCCTGTCCCAAATGCAGCGGGATTTTGGGCTGACGGAAAGGGAGATGGAGGTTTTGCATCTGCTGCTGCGAGGCTTTTCCAACGAGCAGATTTCTGCGTCCCTTTTTGTCAGCGTTCCCACAGTGAAAAAGCACCTGGCCGCAATTTACTCCAAGCTGGAGATCAAGAATCAGAAACAGATTTTGGAAAAGCTTCACTTTTACACCGGCTGACTGCCTGGCGTGCAGAGAAGAGGCAGGCTGTTCCGCCTGTCAATATACCTGGAAAAACAAGGCTCCCCATAAAACTGGTTCAGGCGAAGGCGGCCCTGAACCGGCTTTATGGGGAGTTTTTTATGCGTTCGATGCGGTGTGCTGGCTCCGGTGTTGTTTTGCCGCGCCGACAAACGCCCGGAAGAGGGGGTGGGCCCGGTTGGGCCGGGATTTCAGCTCCGGGTGGAACTGGACGCCCAGGAACCAGGGGTGGTCCGGCAGCTCGACAATCTCCACCAGCCGTCCATCCGGGGACAGGCCGGACAGGACCAGCCCGGCCCGGGTCAAGGTCTCCCGGTAGTCGTTGTGGAATTCATAGCGGTGGCGGTGACGCTCTGAGATTTCCTCTGCCCCGTAGGCCTGATACGCCAGGGTATCCCGACCGGTGATCCAGCAGGGATAGGCCCCCAGACGCATGGTTCCTCCTTTTGCGGTGATATCCCGCTGATCGGGCATCAGGTCGATGACAGGGTAAGCGGTGGTCTGGGACAGCTCGCTGGAGTGGGCGCCGGTCAGACCGCACAGGTGTCGGGCGATCTCCACCACCGCCATCTGCATCCCCAGACAGATTCCGAAAAAGGGGATTCTGTGCTCCCGGGCGTACTGAACAGCGGCAATTTTTCCCTCAATCCCCCGGTTTCCGAAGCCGCCAGGGACCAGAATGCCATCCGCTTCCCCCAGAAGAGCGGGGGCGCTGTCCGGCGTCACCTGCTCGCTGTCCACCCAGTGGATATGAACCTGGACGTCGTTTTCAATTCCTCCGTGGGTCAGAGCCTCTGCGACGGACAGGTAGGCGTCCCGAAGGGCCACGTATTTTCCCACCAGGGCGATGTCAACCGCACCCTGAGGGTGCTTGGCCCGCTGAACCATGGTAGCCCACTCGGTGAGATCAGGGGTAGGGCAGATGAGTCCAAGGCGGCGGACCACCACATCGGCCAGTCCTTCCCGTTCCAGCATCAGCGGAACCTCGTACAGCAGGACGGCGGTGAGGTTTCCGATGACATGGTCCGGGGGAACACTGCAAAACAGAGAGATTTTTTCCCGAATGTCCCGGGGAATGGGGGCGTCGCTGCGGCAGACAATCACGTCCGGCTGAATTCCCAGAGAGAGCAGCTCCTTGGCGGAGTGCTGGGTGGGCTTGCTTTTCAGCTCGCCGCTGCCAGGGATAGATACAATCAGCGAGACATGGAGAAACATCACGCGGTGTCGGCCACGCTCCGCAGCGACCTGCCGGATGGCCTCTAAAAAGGGCTGGCTTTCAATGTCGCCTACCGTGCCGCCAATCTCCACGATTGCCACATCGGTATCCGGGGTATCCAGCGCGTAAATGTGGTTTTTGATTTCGTTGGTGATGTGGGGAATAATTTGGACAGTCGCGCCCAGAAAGTTCCCCGTCCGTTCCTGATTCAGGACATTCCAATAGATCCGGCCGGCGGATACCGAGGAGTGGACAGAGAGATTTTCGTCAATAAACCGCTCATAGTGGCCCAGATCCAAGTCGGTCTCCGCCCCATCGTCGGTGACAAAGACCTCTCCATGCTGGTAAGGGCTCATAGTTCCCGGGTCCACATTCAGATAGGGGTCCAGCTTCTGTACCTTGACGTGCAGGCCCCGCTGCTTCAGCAGACGGCCCAGACTGGCGGCGGTGATGCCCTTGCCCAGACCGGATACCACGCCGCCAGTGACGAAAATATACTTTGCAGCCATATACATTCCTCCTGTTATGGATGGAACCTCCTTGTCCCGGGACCCCCTTGTCCCTTTGTAAAATCTTTTGTATTGTACGCTCCCGGCCTGCTTCTGTCAAGCGTAAGCCCTTCCGCCTTACAGGGTAAAAGGGACGGAAATGTGATTTGCTTCCTTGCTTTTTTTGAGGATTGCTCTATAATAGGGCTGTCAAAGAATTTCAGCAGGAGAGATTCCATACACAAAATCATAATACGCCCAGGGCAGCCCTGGGCGAAGGAGGATGTTCCATGAAAGCGGACCAGTTTGCTGCCCTGCTGGGCGGAGAGTTCTACACCGGTGTGCCCGACTCTCAGCTCCGGGCCCTGTGCGATTACCTGATGGATACCTATGGCACCGATCCCCGGCGCCACGTCATCGGCGCCAACGAGGGGAACTGCGCCGCCCTGGCGGCGGGCTACCATCTGGCCACCGGCCGAATTCCTGTGGTGTATATGCAGAACAGCGGAGAAGGGAACATCGTCAACCCGGCGGCCTCCCTCCTCCATGAGAAGGTGTACGGGATCCCGGTCCTCTTTGTCATCGGCTGGCGGGGAGAGCCGGGCGTTCACGACGAGCCCCAGCACATCTGGCAGGGGGAGATTACCCTCCGTCTGCTGGAGGATCTGGAGATTCCCTGCTTTGTGGTGGGACCGGATACCTCTCCCGCGGAGCTGGAGCAGGCAATGGTCCCCCGCCGGGCCAGCCTGGATCAGGGCAGAAGCGCCGCTCTCGTCGTGCGCAAGGGGGCTTTGACCTACGACAAGAAGGTGGTTTACCGCAGTCCCTGGACCATGACCCGGGAGGAGGTCATCCGCCGTGTTCTGGCTGTGTCCGGTGAGAGTCCCATTGTCTCTACCACAGGAAAGGCCAGCCGGGAGCTCTTTGAGCTCCGGGCTGGCGCTGGCCAGGGACACCAGTACGACCTGCTGACAGTAGGCTCTATGGGCCACAGCTCCTCCATTGCCCTGGGAGTGGCCCTTCAGAAGCCGGATACGAAGGTGTGGTGCATCGACGGAGATGGCGCTGTGCTGATGCACATGGGGGCAATGGCCGTTATCGGCTCTGTTCAGCCCCGCAACCTGATCCATGTGGTGGTGAACAACGGGGCCCACGAGACGGTGGGCGGAATGCCCACCGCCGCCCGAAGCATGGACCTTCCTGCCGTTGCCCGAGCCTGCGGCTATCCCTTTGCCTTCCGGGCGGAGGACTACGCCACCCTGGACCGTCTGCTCCAGGAGGCACGGGACCGGGAGGGGCTGACCCTGCTTGAGGCCCGGTGCGCCATCGGCTCCCGGGGGGACCTGGGCCGGCCCACCACCTCCGCCGCCGAGAACCGGCAGGGCTTCTCCCGCTTTCTTCAGGGGCTCCCGATGGCGGAGGGAAAATGAGAGCCGCTTCCATCAGCCCAGGGCCACGTCCAGGATCATCATGATGAGAAACCCGGCCATGACGCCCAGCGTGCCCGCGTGTCCCCCCTGGGACAGGTTGGCTTCCGGGATAAGCTCCTCCACCACCACATAGAGCATTGCTCCGGCGGCAAAGGACAGCAGCCAGGGGAGGACTATTTGGACAGAGCCGGCCACCAGAACGGTGAGCAGGGCGAAGATGGGCTCTACAATGCCTGAGGCGGCTCCAATCCAGAAGGCTTTGCCCTTGTGCATCCCCTCTTGATACAGGGGGAGGGAGATGGCGGCTCCCTCGGGAAAATTCTGGATGCCGATGCCAATGGCTAGGGCGGTGGAGGCGGTCAGCAGCGCGGCGTCTCCGCTCTGGGCGGCCAGAGCGAAGGAGACGCCCACGGCCATCCCCTCTGGGATGTTATGGAGGGTGACGGCCAGAACCAGCAGTGCGGTACGGCTGGGCGGCTCTCCCCGGTGAAAGGACTCCGGCCCGAAATGAGGGAGCAGCTGGTCCATGAGCAGCAGAAACGCAATGCCCAGAATGGAGCCCCCCGCTGCGGGCAGCCAGCCTGTCATACCCAGAGCCTCCGCTTTCTCAATGGCGGGGATCAGCAGCGACCACATGCTCGCTGCAATCATAACCCCCGCCGCAAAGCCCAGCATCACTCGGTGGAGGGTGGGGGACGTCTTCGGCTGGAAGAGGAAAACGATTGCGGCCCCAAGGGCGGTCATCAAAGCGGTAAAGCCCGTTCCGCCCGCCGCAAATAAGAGTGCCTGTGTCACAGATGTACATTCCTTTCTTCGATGAAATCCCGGCGCTTATGTGCCGATACGGCAGCTGCCACGCTATCCTATGCCCTAGGGGCGCAGGGGGTGCGCCCCTGACGCACGGACAGCCCTTTGCAGCACCTTGCAAAGACAGCGGAAATGTGGTAAGATACAGAACAAATTCATGCCAAAGGGGGATTGGCCATGTTGGAGCATTCCATCCTGCTTGAAGCGGAGGCGCCGGCGCCGGAGGGCGCGGAGTCCCTTCTGTACTGGACCATCCAGGAGGCTCTGGCGGCAGAGCAGGTTGCCGTTCCCTGTGAAATCAGTGTCCTGCTCACCGACAACGGGGGCATTCAGCAGGTGAACCGGGATATGCGGGGGGTGGACCGGTCCACTGACGTGCTGTCCTTTCCCATGTTCGAGCTGACCCCGGGGGAGCCCCCTGGGGGAGAGGAGTTTCTGGATCCAGAGACCGGCCTGTGCCCTTTGGGGGACATGTGTCTGTCGGTGGAACAGGCCCGGGTCCAGGCTCAGGAATTCGGCCACAGCCTGGAGCGGGAGCTGTGTTATCTCACGGTCCATTCGATTCTCCACCTGCTGGGCTACGACCACCTGGACGAGGGCCCTATGAAGGCACAGATGCGTGCCCGGGAGGAGGCCATTCTGGAGGAGCTTGGCATTTCCAGGGAGGGCCTATCTTCCGCCCGCCATGAGACAGTATAAAAGAGGGGATTCCTATGGGCAAGAAAACTGCACCTCTGGTTTTGCTGGCTGTTCTTCTGCTGGCCGGGTGCCGGGCGGGCGGCGAAGCGTCCGCGTCTTCCACGCCGCCAGAGGGGGCCACAGCCTCTGTCCAGTCTGAGGCGCCGCCGGTCCCTTCCGCGCCCGGAACCCCGGAGGAGCTGCTGGCTCAGCAGACCATAGACGACTTCCATAAGGCCTTCCTGGTGGACACCGGGGGCCGGATGGGCACCCTGCTGGTGACAACCGAGCTGGTCCCCTATGAGGAGCCGGTGGAGCTGCTGTACTACCTCCATGTCTCCATCTGGGACCCGGCCAACCCTTCGCAGCCCATCCAGATGCAGGAGATCAACTGGGAGACCGTCCACTACGGGGAGCACCAGGTTCTGGACGTGAACTTCGACGGATACCAGGATTTCACCTATCTGTATGCCCGGGGCATCCAGGTGGAGATGTACCACTGTATGCTCTGGAACGAGGAATTGGGGCTTTTCCAGGAGCTGCCGGTCTATGCGGAGATCCCCTCCCCCCGCGTGGACCCGGAGACGGAGACCATCACCGGCTGGAGCCGGAGCAGCGGCGCCGGAGACGGTGACACCCCCGTCTACCGGTGGGTGGATGGGGAACTGGTCTGCGTCCGGTTCATCCGGACCTTCTTAAAGGACTGGAGCGACTACGACAGCCCAATGGTGCTCACCGTGAAGGACCGGATCGACGGGGAGCTGACGGAGGTATACCGGGTTGAATTTCCCCCGGAGTCGGCAGAATATTTGACAGAACAGATGCGGTGGGAGGACCTGTCCTACCACGGAGAGGAAGAAGAGTAAGGCTATGGCAATTCAAAAAGCAGGCATCATTACCATTGTCGGGCGGCCCAATGTGGGTAAGTCCACCCTGACCAACGCCCTGGTGGGGGAGAAGGTGGCTATCGTCACCCACAAACCCCAGACCACCCGGAACCGCATCTCTGGAGTGGCGGAGCGGGGAGAGAGTCAGTTTGTCTTTGTGGACACCCCCGGTCTCCACAAGGCCCGCACCCGCCTGGGAGACTATATGGTCAACGTCATCCGGGAGTCGGTCACCGGCGTGGACGCCGTCGTGCTGGTGGTAGAGCCCATCCCCCACATCGGCGGGCCGGAGCAGGAGCTGATCGGCCGGATCCAGGCCCTGGGCTGTCCGGCTGTGCTGGCGATCAACAAAGCGGACACCCTGGAGAAAAAGGAAGTCCTGCTGGAGGTCATTCAGGTCTACAGCCAGGCCCACACCTTCGACGAGGTGGTGCCCCTCTCCGCCAAGACCGGACAGGGGGTGGAGGAACTGCTGGACGTGCTGGAGCGCTTCCTGCCGGAGGGGCCCGCCCTGTTTCCCAGCGGCATGACCTCCGACCAGCCCGAGCGCCAGATGATGGCCGAGCTTCTGCGGGAGAAGCTGCTGCTCTGCCTGGATAAGGAGATCCCTCACGGTACCGCCGTGGAGATCACCCGCTTTGCCCAGCGGGACGATGACGTGGTGGAGGTAGAGGCCACCATTTACTGCGAAAAGGCAAGCCACAAGGGCATCATCATCGGAAAAGGGGGCACCATGCTGAAAAAAGCCTCCACCCTGGCCCGTCAGGATATGGAGAAATATATGGGGAACAAGGTGTATCTCCAGACCTGGGTAAAGGTGAAGGAAAACTGGCGGGATAATCCTGCCGCCATCCAAAATTTCGGGTATGGGGCAGAGTAGCATGGAATACACAAGGAAGGATTTGGCCGAGGCCAAGCGGCAGATTGATTCCACGCTCCATAAGCTGCGGGAGACAGTCAAAACGCTTCGAGCCAAGGCGGATCCGGCGCGGTACAAATCGCAGATTACCCTGGCGGAGCGGAGAATCCAGGCCTTTGAACTTGCAAATTGCCTGATTGAGCAAGCACTTTGCCGGCAGGACGGCGGACCCTCTGCACAGACAGCAAAAAATTCCCGCTCATAGTATTTTGCAAATGGGCCAGCCTACCTATTAAAACAGGATAGGAGGCTTGTACACGATGGACAAAGCAGGGCTTTGGAAGCTGTTTTTTGCCACTGGACTGCCCGAGGTCTATCTGGCGGCCCGAGCGGCCCAGACAGAGCGCCCCCGGATTCCCGTCCAGACGGCCTTTCGTCCGACAAGAGGGCCGGCCCAAAAAGCTTGAACGCCTGGGAGGACTGTTATGCACGTGACCACCAATGCCCTTGTACTCCGGGGAGTAGACTACAAGGAGTCGGACAAAATTCTGACCCTGCTGACCCAGGAGCTGGGGAAGCTCACGGCCTCTGCCCGGGGCTGCCGGAAAAAGGGGAGTGCTTTGGCCACCGGGTGTCAGCTGCTGTGCTGGTCTCAGGTGGTGCTCTATGATTACGGCGGCCGCTGGTCGGTGAAGGAGGCCGCCACCCTCCGGGAGTTTCAGGGGGTGCGCGCCGGGCTGGACAAACTGGCCCTGGCCTGCTACTTTGCCGAGGTCACGGAGCTGCTGGCCGTGGAGGGCCTGCCCAGCCCGGAGCTGCTGTCTCTTCTGCTGAACAGCCTCCACGCCCTGGACCGGATGGATAAGCCCCTCCCCCTGGTGAAGGCGGCCTTCGAGGGGAAGTCCATGTGTCTGGCGGGGTACGAGCCTGCCTTGGAGAGCTGCGCCGCCTGTGGAGCGGAGCAGCCGGAATCTCCCCGGTTTTACCTCCAGGAGGGGGAGCTCCGATGCGCCGCCTGCCTCGAAGCGCAGGGCCCTTTTCTTCCGCTGGACGCCTCCGCCCTGGCCGCCCTGCGGCACATCGTCTATGGAAATCCCAAGCGGCTGTTCTCCTTCCGGGCGGAAGGGGAGAGCCTGCTTCTGCTGGCCGGCCTGACAGAGGCCTACCTTCAGGTCCAGCTGGAGCGGGAATTTCAGACGCTGGACTTCTACAAACAGGTACGCCAGTAGAACAGCGGTTTTGTACATTGTGTCCGGCAGGGCGGCCCCATGGGGCCGCCCTGCCCTCTGCCTCTGCTAAGATTGGGTAAAGAAATATCTCCTTTTGTTTCCGAATTGTTGCTGAAAAATGAATTTCATGTTAGAATAGCCGCAGTGTGGCAATTTGTCCTGTAATGGCAAAACCAGCGTTTCCAGGGAGGTGCGTTTTTTGAACATTGGGTTGGATGTGGGCTCCACGACAATTAAATGTGTGGTTCTGGACAGCGCGGGAGAGGTGATCTATGCTGATTACCAGCGGCACTTTGCCCAGATTACAGCCAAGACGGCGGAAATGCTGGCTCAGGTGGAGGGTCATTTTCCCAGGGGCACCGAATTTTGTCTGATGTTTTCCGGCTCGGCCGGAATGGGGATGGCGGAGAGCTGCTCCATTGACTTTATCCAGGAGGTCTATGCCACCAAGGTAGCGGCCCAGCGCCGGGCCCCCGACACCGACGTTATCATCGAGCTGGGGGGCGAGGACGCCAAGATTCTCTTTTTACAGGGGGCGCTGGAGGCCCGGATGAACGGCTCCTGTGCCGGAGGGACGGGGGCCTTCATCGACCAAATGGCCTCTCTGCTGGATATGACCCCGGACGAGATGAACGACTGCGCCCGAGAGTATTCCAAGTTGTATACCATCGCATCCCGGTGCGGGGTCTTCGCTAAAAGCGACATCCAGCCCCTTATCAACCAGGGGGCGGACAAACGGGATATATCCGCCAGTATTTTTCATGCTGTGGTTAATCAGACCATTGGAGGATTAGCCCAGGGCCGACCGATTGCGGGCAATGTCCTCTATCTGGGGGGGCCGCTCACCTTCATGTCTGAGCTGCGTCGGAGCTTTGACCAATCTCTGGGTTTGACAGGTCTTTGCCCGGAGCACTCCCTGTACTATGTGGCCATGGGGGCCGCTCTGTGCGCCCGCAGCCGGGTCAGCCTGGAGGAGGTGGCCGCCGCCCTCTCCCGGTATGAAGCGGTGAACACCTTTGATACCCTCCCGCCCCTCTTTGACAGCCCGGAGGAGTACGCACGTTTTCAGGCCCGGCACGCCCGGGCCTGCGTGCCCCGGGGAAGTCTGGCGGAATACACCGGCCCTGCATACCTGGGCATCGACGCCGGCTCCACCACGGTGAAGGCGGTGGTCGTCGGAGAAGACCGGCAGATTCTGGACAGTGTCTATCTGCCCAACCAGGGCAGCCCTGTGTCCATCGTCCGGGACTATCTCACCGGGTTGTACCGCCGAGCGCCTCATATCCAAATGGCCGGCTCCTGCGTCACAGGCTACGGGGAGGACATCATCCGCAGCGCCTTCTCCATCGACCGGGGGCTGGTGGAGACCATGGCCCACCTGAAGGCAGCCCAGTCCTTTATGCCCGACGTGGAGTTCATCATTGACATCGGTGGCCAGGATATGAAGTGCTTCCAGATCCGTGGGGGCGCCATCGACAACATCTACCTGAACGAGGCCTGCTCCTCGGGCTGCGGTTCCTTTTTGCAGACCTTTGCCGCCGCCCTCCACTACTCCCCGCAGGAGTTCTCCAAGCTGGGCCTGTTCGCCCGGAATGCGGTGGATCTGGGCTCCCGGTGTACCGTGTTCATGAACTCCAGCGTGAAGCAGGCCCAGAAGGACGGGGTCAGCGCGGCGGACATCTCCGCTGGTCTGTCCATCTCCATCGTCAAAAACGCCATCTACAAGGTCATCCGCCCCGCCAGCGTGGACGAGCTGGGGAAAAAGATCGTGGTCCAGGGTGGGACCTTCCTCAACGACGCGGTGCTCCGCGCCTTCGAACGAGAGCTGAACCTGGAGGTGGTGCGGCCCGATATCGCCGGACTGATGGGGGCCTACGGCTGCGCCCTGGACGCCCTGGAGCACCACAAGGGGGCCAGCAATACCCTCTCCCTCCGGGAGCTGGAGCGGTTTACCCACCAGGTCCGCACAGTGAACTGCGGCCTGTGCGGCAACCACTGCCTGCTCAGCGTCAACACCTTCTCCGGGGGGCGGAAGTACATCGCCGGCAACCGGTGCGACCGGCCGGTTACACAGCGCTCTGAGGAGGAGGCGTGGAGCCTCTACCAGTACAAGCTGGAGCTGCTGTCCCAGTACGGCCCCTTCCCGGGGACGCGCCGGGAGGTCATCGGCCTGCCTCTGGGCCTTAACCTGTATGAGTTGCTCCCCTTCTGGTACCGGTTTTTCCGGGCGCTGGGCTTTGGAGTGGAGGTCTCCCCCTTCTCCAGCCGGGCGCTGTTTCTGGCGGGGCAGCACTCCATCCCCAGCGATACGGTGTGCTTTCCCGCCAAGCTCCTCCACGGCCATGTGGAGGAGCTGATGGACCGGGGTGTGGACGCCGTCTTCTACCCCTGTATGAGCTTTAACTTTGACGAGGGCCTGGGGGATAACAACTACAACTGCCCCGTGGTGGCCTATTACCCGGAGGTCATTGCCGCCAACATCCGCCCCCGTGGAAGCACAGTGCTGATCTCTGACTATGTAGGCCCCCACCGGCGGAAATTTTTCCCTCAAAAGATGGCGGAGCTGCTGGGGAAATACTTCCCGGATATCCGCCTGCCCGACGTGAAGCGGGCTGCCGCGCTGGCCTTTCAGGAGCGGGACCGCTATCTGGCCCAGGTGCGGGCCCGCGGGGTGGAGATGATTGCCCGGGCGCGGGCCCAGGGGCGGCGTATCCTGGTTCTGGCGGGCCGGCCCTATCACACCGACCCGGAGATTAACCACGGCATTGACCGGCTGATGAACAGCTTTGGGGCCTGCGTGATTACGGAGGACGCAGTGAGCCACCTGGTGAAGAAATTCCCTGTCCGGGTGCTGAACCAGTGGAGTTATCACGCCCGGCTCTACGCTGCGGCAAAGTACGTCTGCACCCAGCCGGATATGGAGCTGGTTCAGCTGGTCAGCTTCGGCTGCGGGCTGGATGCCATCACTGCCGACGAGGTGCGGCGGATTCTGGAACAGGGCGGCAAGCTCTACACCCAGATTAAAATTGACGAGATTACCAATCTCGGCGCGGTCCGGGTCAGGCTGCGGAGCCTCCTGGCGGCGCTGGAGCAACAAAAGGCGGACGGATTATGGCAAAATTGAAACGGACAAAAACGGGCCGGCTCCTCTTTACCCGGGAAATGAAGCGAGAATATACCATCCTGGTCCCGGATATGCTCCCCATCCATTTTGAAATTATGAAGCATGTCTTTCTCAATGAGGGGTATCGGATTGAGCTGCTCCAGACGGCCCGTCCTGACATCAAGCAGCTGGGGCTGCGCTATGTCCACAACGACACCTGCTACCCCGCCCTGCTGGTCATCGGCCAGTTTTTAGACGCCTTGTCCAGCGGAGACTATGACCCCGACCGCACAGCACTGATGATTATGCAGACCGGGGGCGGCTGCCGGGCCTCCAACTACATTCATCTGCTCCGAAAGGCTCTGGAGAAGGCGGGATATGACCAGGTACCGGTGATCTCCTTCAACCTGTCCGGGGTGGAGTTCAACAGTGGATTCTCCCTTACCATCCCGGTGGTGCGCCGGTGCATTGCCGGGGTCATCTATGGGGACCTGCTGATGCTGCTGAGCAACCAGACCCGGGCCTATGAGGTGGACCGGGGAACCACCGATCAGCTGGTGCGCAGCTGGATTGCCCGCATCTCCAGCCAGTTCCAGCGCTCGGCGGGCTTTAGCCTGAAGCACATGACGGAAAATTTCCGGCGCATCATTGCCTCCTTTGCCCAGATTGCCCTGGACCGGAAGCCAAAGGTGAAGGTGGGGGTGGTCGGAGAAATTTACGTGAAGTACGCCAGCTTTGCCAACAACAATCTGGAGCAGTTCCTGGCGGAGCAGGACTGCGAGGTTATGGTTCCCGGCCTGTTGGGCTTCCTCATGTTCAAAGTAGACGCCCGCATCCAGGATATCAATCTCTATGGAGGCAGCCGGCTGAAGCGGTGGATCGCCCGGTGGATTCTGGACTACTTTAAAAAGGTGGAGCGGGCCTTTATGGAGTGTGTGGACCAGTTCCCTGCCTTTACTCAGCTTTCCAGATATGAGGACACCAAGCCCCTTGTAGAGGGACTCATCGGGGTGGGGAACCGAATGGGGGAGGGTTGGTTCCTCCCCGCCGAGATGATTGAACTGGTCCGCCACGGCTATGCGAATATTGTGTGTACCCAGCCCTTCGGGTGCCTGCCCACCCATGTGTGCGGCAAAGGAATGCTCCACAAAATCAAGGAGATGTACCCCAAGGCCAATATTGTCCCCATTGACTATGATCCCGGAGCTACCCGTGTCAACCAGGAGAATCGGATCAAACTGATGCTTGCCGTGGCTCGGGAGGCTATGGAGGCCCCGGTTGAGGGATAAAAACGAACAGACGGGGTTGAAAAAGAGAATCCATCTGCCTGTAACACGGGCGGATGGATTCTCTTTTCTGCTTTTATGTAGGACGAGGGGCTACTGTTCTATGTAGCGCCTCAGCATCTGTGCGACTTGGGCACGGGAAGCCTGCTCCTGGGGGGCCAGCTGTCCACCGTCAAAGCCGCTGATGATGCCGTTTTCCACAGCCCAGCACATGGCCTCCTGAGCATAAGCATTGATTTGACTTGCGTCCAGAAAGCCGGACAAAGGGACGGAAGCGGCAGGAGAGCCTGCATACCGCCAGAGCATGGTAATCAGCTGCTCACGGGTGATATTTCCATTTGGATTGCTGCTGTCACTGATGCCATGAGCAACCGCCCACTCCATTCCCTTTTCATACCATGTTGTGCCGCCGGAGGGGTCCTCGCCGTCAAAGCGGGCCAGGACCACCATAAGCATAGCGCGGGTCAAGGGGGCTTCGGGGGTAAAGGTGGACTGTGTTGTGCCAGCGAACAGTTCGCGGGCGGTAACGAAGTCGATGGCGTCTGCTGCCCAATACCGGGAGGATACGTCCGTGAAATTCATACGGTTGTCCACAATCCTTACTGTGGCGCCATCCGGCAGGGGCACTGTCACACCGTCTGCTGTAGGAACAGTCGTTTTGAGGATCTCCTCCGTTCCGTCTGGGCGGACAATAACCGCTACGGTGCTGGGGGTGGGGGCAGTGGTTGGTATTTCTACCATGACCGGCTCTTTGGTGCCTGTGTTTACCGTGATGGCCGGTGCGGTCTCGCTGTTTCGGGTCGCATGGACTTCAGGAATGGGCAGTGTGACAGCCGTGTTGTTTTGTTGAGCAGTACGGATCTCTGAGGCGGACACACGGACCTCCGCCTCCACCTTACCAGAGGCATCGGTGGTGACGGCGGCAGTGGTACCGCTCTTCTGCTCTACCGTGACCGTGCTGGAGCCGTCCGGCTGAACAACGGTTTCCGTCTTGTTGCCGGCCTGGTCTGTTTCGCGGGTGGTTGTGGTACCATCCTTTTTGGTTTCCACTACAATCTGAGAGCCATCCGGGTTCCGGGTTGTTTTTGTGACAATTCCGGTACGATTGTCCGTTTTCGTTGTTGTGGTAGAGCCGTCTGGGTTCCGGGTCGTGGTGCTGGATGTGGTAGAGTCGCTGGAGCTGTCATCGCCAGAGGATGAACTGTCGCCAGTAGCGGGAATGCTGTCCGTCTGGTTGTAGCCGCAGATGGTACAGGTCCGATGCCTGCTGCCGCTCTGGTAGGCGGTCGCACACCGGTCAATTACCCAGGCGCCGTAGCTGTGTGCTCCGTAGCCATTTTTATCACTGTTGCTGGTGATACCGCAGTTTTCAGCGGGGCATTCATGCCAGTGATAATCGCTGTCGTTGCTCCAGGCCGAGGCCCAACTGTGCGTATGACCGGACGGGGCCAGCGTCCGGGTGTAGCCGCAGATATTGCAGGAGGCATCCATGCTGTCATCATAGACATGCGCTCCGTAGCCATCCTTATCGCTGTTACTGGTGATATCGCAGTTTTCAGCGGAGCACTCGTGCCAGTGGTAACTGCTGCTGGTGCTCCAGGCCGAAGCCCAGCTGTGCAAATGACCAGGGTCTGGGTCGGTGTCAGGGCCTGCGCTGGTATAATGGATCGTTACATCCTTCAGCGCCACTGTCACATCGGCTGTTTTGCTTATGCTGTTCCACTGCGTTTCGCTGCCGCCAAAGTATATGTCACGCAAAGAGGTGCAAGCCGAAAACGCAGCGGATTCTATCGTTGTCACACTATCTGGAATTGTGATGGAGGACAACGTGGCGCAGGAAGCGAATGCGGACGTTTTGAGACTTGTCACACCCTGTGGAATATTCAGGTTGGAAAGAGCAAATTTGCAATTCTGAAACATTCCGTTTCCGATGCAGTCTATGTTTTCCGGCAGCGTCACCTTGGCCAGTTTCCAGCATTCCATGAACAGATTGTCGCCCAGCGTCACCGGCTTGCTGCCAGAGGCGAAGACCGCGCTTGTTAATTCCACACAGTCCATAAATGTTCCAGCGCCTACGCTTACAACGCTGCTGGGCAGAACGATGGAATCGAGCTTTTGACAGCCGTAAAAGACGCGCTCACCGATGGTTTCCACTCCGTCAGAAATCGTCACAGTCGTCAGGTTTAAACAGTTGCGGAATGCATCATCGTGGATGACCTTCACACTGTCAGGGATTGTGACAGACAGAATCGAAGCTCCGTTGAAAGCATGGTTGCTGATTGTGGTTACACTGTCAGGAATGGATACACTGAGAGCCTTGCTGTCCTGGAAGGCGCAGAAACCAATGTTGGTGACACCAGGTTCTACAACAATTTTCTGGGTTTGGCCTTTAAACTGGTACCACGGCTGCTCTGAGGCTGGGTTGAAATCCGGCATGGTACCATTTCCAGAGATGGTAAGCGTGCCTGCCTTCGTCAGCGTCCAGGTAAGCCCTCCATCTAAAGTGCCTGTTCCATTCTCAACCGGTTCGTTGGCGGAGGGGTCGTCTGGTTCAATGTAGTTTTCGGGATAGCGGGTGATGTAATGGTCGGCGGCCTCAACATCGGCCTTTGCCATCGAACGTTCCCAATGGATAAAGCCGTTGCCACCGTTTACGTGGTAGTTTCCTTCAGCGATCACAACCCCTGTATCACTTACCTGAAGCACGATTACGGTATGGGTATCGCCATTGACGCGAAGGATATCCCCCACCTTCACATCCGAAAAGGAAAATTCGCCGTTTGCGTACATTCTTGCAGGCAGATTGTCGAATGCTACGTCGCTGAGGATATATGCAAACGCAACACAGCCAGCGCCGGTGCCCGCAATCCCGCCGGAGGTTCCGCCCTTCCAGGCATAGGTGTTGTCGTTCGTCCACTCCATTCCCTCTGGATATGTCTCCTGCTGGGCGATCATAGCATCATAGGCTTCCCTCTGGGTGGGGATTTTTACATCCTCATAGGGAATCGGTTCCGTTGTGTACCCCTCTGTCAGAACATTCTCTTGCGGCGATGGGGCTTCCCATGCGTGTGCCGTTGGTGCGGCAGACATGCATAGACACAGTGCCAACGCGATAGATAAGACTTTCTGCTGCAATTTTTCCAGCCTCCTTTGAAAGTTTTGGGGGGTGTCAGCTTATGGAATTTGGGGAATGCTGCTTCCATGTGTTTTCTTTCTATTATATCACAGAGTATTCTGATTTGGATGGAGAAAATTATTGACGCATCTTCACAGAAGAATGATAAAAGGGCACTTTACAAATCCCGGGCTATCGTGTATAATTTACCGATAAAGTATTTTGTCTTTCCGGCGGTGCGTCCGGCCGGAGGAGGTCATTATGCAGATATTGTCGGGGCAGGCAATTATGAACCAGATTGTGGTAGGTCCTCTGTATTTCTACCACCGGAGGGAGCTGGCCCTCCAGGTCCGGTCTGGCCGGAGCCGGGAGCAGGAGGAGGCGCGGTTTCGGAAGGCACTGAATCAGTCGGTGCTGGAGCTGGCGGGGCTCTATGACCGGGCCTCTGGCCGAATGGACGCGGGGACCGCTTCCATTTTTGCCATTCATGCCATGCTTTTAGAGGATGAAGATTTTGTGCAGAATGTTCTGTGCTTTATCAAGCAGGATGATGTAACGGCAGAGTACGCAGTACAGCGGGCAGGAGAAGATTTTACCGCGGCCTTCTCTGCCATGGACAGCGCCTATATGCGGGCCCGGGCGGCGGATATGCTGGATATCTCCCGCCGGGTTATTCGGGCTTTGACCGGGGGCTGGCAGACCTTTTTGCTCCATAAGCCGGTGATTCTGGTGGCCGATCACTTCCTGCCCAGCGAGGTGATGGAATTTGACTGCAATCTGTTGGGTCTCATCTCTCAGGAGGGGAGCCTGGACAGCCATACGGCCCTGCTGGTGCGGGCCTGTCACATCCCCGCCATGGTGGGGGTGCCGCTGGACAAGATGTGGAATGGGCATCTGGCTCTGATGGACGGCAATCAGGGGTTGGTCTATGTGGACCCGGACCTGACGTTGATGGAAGATCTGCGTGTCCGCTATCAGGAGGACGGTCGGCCTGATTTGTGTATTGTTTCATAATGTAAGGAAAGTGCATAGCGCTTTTCCACCCGGATTCTCCTTGGAGAATCCGGGCTTTTTTGGTTACAGGACATTTTCCAGCGTGGGCAGCTCCATCTCGGCCAACAGCAGGAACTGGGTGACCAGATCCACGTTGGCGGCGGCGTATTGGTCCATTTCGTGAAGATCCAGGTACTGGAGTACCGACTGAAAGCTGCGGAGAATCTGGTCGGTGTCTGCGTGGCGCATCACGGCGTGCAGATAAAAACGGTGCTCCTGCCAGTCGGAAAAGGCCTGCCGGGTCAGGTCTTTTGCCTGGTCCCAGTTGTCCCGCTCTGCCTGGGCCTGCGCTTGCTTCAGCTGTTCCGTCATCCCTGCGGAAAGGCTTTGGATGTATCGGGCGTTGAGCAGACTCCCCGCCAGCAGCAGAGCCAGCAGGGCGGCGGCGGTCCAAAGACGTTTCATAAAACTCCTCCCTTGCAGAGAATAGGCCGGTGTGCAGGCCAGACCTATACCCCCATATCCTTCCGAGCCAGATAGAGGGTGCCCGCCTGGTCCACCAACAGAAGGAAAACGCCTTCCAGGCTGTGGCAGCCCCGCTGCTCCAGCTGCTTGTTCAGCCAGGCGCGGTCCCGGCCCAGGGCCTTCAAGTTGCGCTCCAGCAGACAGCCGTCGCTGACCACCACCAGGGGCAGACCCCCTTCCTCCACAGCCACCTTCATCTGTCGGGCCGTGGGGGGTTTCTGGTTGGCGTAGGGGAGAACAGACAGCTGGCCGTTGGTCTCCAAAATGGCGTATTTCACGGCGGACAGGTCGGTGTATCCCTTGCTCCGCAGTTCCTCCAGCAGCTCGTCCACGGTCAGGCGGTTGCGGTTCATCTCCCGCTGGTCCACCAGCCCGTCCCGGATGATAATGCTGGGCCGGCCGCACAGCAGGGCCCGGAAACGGACGCTCTTCATGGTGAGCACCGACAGAATCATGGTCATGGACAGAAGCACCAGGATCGGGATGACGCCGGTAATCAAAGGGATGCCGTAGTCCTGCATGGGCACAGAGGCCAGATCGGCAATAATCAGCGAGAGCACCAGCTCGGAGGGCTCCAGCTCTCCCACCTGCCGTTTCCCCATCAGACGGATGCCGGCAATGATGAGCATGTATAGGATGATGGTGCGTACAAGGCCGGTAAACAAAAGCAGCGCCCCCTGAACCTGTTCTGTGGGGTCCGCCCCAAGGGGAGGACCGTTTTTCTGTCATAGCAGTCTGACGGAAAGGCCCGACGAAGACAGCGGGTCTTACTTACCGTACAGTCTTTCCAGCCCCGCGAAAATTTATCCTGCGAATTGCCCAAATCCACATCGGATATTTATACAGAAAAAGGGAAAACGCCCTCTTGTCAAACGACCGATTTTTCGATAAAATAACTTGATTATGCAATAGGCACCAGAACTGGACGGAAGGTGAGTGAAGTTAGATGAAAGCGACTTTGATCTTGGCAAATGGGAGCATCTTTTCTGGCACCAGCATCGGCAGTACAGAGACTCGGGTGTGCGAGATGGTGTTCAATACCTCTATGACCGGCTATCAGGAGATTTTGACGGACCCCTCCTATGCTGGGCAGGGGGTTGTGATGTCCTATCCTCTGATCGGCAACTACGGGGTCAACCGGGAGGACAGCGAGTCCGGCCGGCCCTGGGTGGAGGTCTTCGTGGTGCGGCACCTGTCCCCCCGGGGAAGCAATTTCCGCTGCGAGGGCGATCTGGACAGCTACCTGAAGGAGCACAATATTGCTGGCATCCAGGGCGTTGACACCCGGGCGCTGACCAAAATACTCCGCAGTCAGGGGAGCATGAATGGAATGCTCACCTGTGCGGAGCATTTTAATATCGCCCAGGTGCTGGACCAGCTGCGGGCCTACAAGGTGGAGAATACCGTGCCCCTTGTCACCCGGAGCACGCCGGAGATCTTCCCCGCCTATGGCGAAGAGCATTACCACGTGGCAATGATGGACTACGGCGTCAAGCAGCATATGATCGAGTGCCTGCGCAGACGGGGGTGCCGGGTCACTGCCCTGCCCGCCTCCACCCCCGCCAGTCAGGTGCTGTCCGGGGGGTACGACGGCGTGATGCTGTCCAACGGCCCCGGGGACCCGGCGGAGAACGTGGAGATTATCCAGGAGCTGAAGCAGCTCTATGCCAGCGACATGCCGCTCTTTGGCGTCTGTCTGGGCCACCAGCTGCTGGCTCTGGCCACCGGAGCCAAAACGGGCAGACTGATGTACGGCCACCGGGGGGGCAACCACCCTGTCCGGGACCTGGAAAAGGGTCGGGTCTTCATCACCAGCCAGAACCATGGCTATATGGTCCTGTCCGACTCGGTGGACCCGGCTGTGGCGGAGGTGTCCCATATTAATGTGAACGACGGCACCTGCGAGGGTCTGCGCTACAAGCGTCCCAACTGCTTCACGACCCAGTTCCACCCCGAGGCCAACGCCGGCCCCAAGGACACCGAGTACCTGTTTAACCGGTTTATCCAGGGGATAGCAGACAAGAAAAACGCAGGAGGTGACCAATAATGCCCAAGTATACTGATATCAAAAAGGTCCTGGTGCTGGGCTCCGGCCCCATCGTCATCGGACAGGCCGCCGAGTTTGACTATGCCGGTACCCAGGCCTGCCGGGCCCTGAAGGAGGAGGGCCTGGAGGTGGTGCTGGTGAACTCCAACCCCGCCACCATCATGACGGACAAGGACATTGCCGACCACGTGTATATTGAGCCGCTGAACATCCCGTCTGTCACACAGGTCATTGAGATGGAGCGCCCGGACTCCATTCTGCCCACCCTGGGAGGACAGACCGGCCTGAATCTGGCCATGGCCCTCCACGAGAACGGCACCCTGGAAAAATACGGCGTGCGCCTGCTGGGCACCAGCCCCGAGTCCATCCGTAAGGCGGAGGACCGCCAGGGCTTCAAGGACTGTATGGAGTCCATCGGACAGCCCTGCGTCATCTCTCTGGTGGTAGAGAGCGTCAAGGACGCGATGGAGTTTGCCGAGAGCATCGGTTACCCCGTCATTGTCCGCCCCGCCTATACGCTGGGGGGGACCGGGGGCGGTATCGCCTATGACCGCGTCTCTCTGGAGGAGATCGCCAACCGGGGCATCAACCTGTCCCGGGTGGGTCAGGTGCTCATTGAACGGTGCATTGCCGGCTGGAAGGAGATCGAGTTCGAGGTTATGCGGGACTCGGTGGGCAACGTCATCACCATCTGCTCCATGGAGAACATTGACCCCGTGGGCGTCCACACAGGGGACTCCATCGTGGTGGCCCCCACCCAGACCCTGGCCAACCGGGAGTTCCAGATGCTGCGCTCCGCTGCCCTGGACATTATCTCCGCCCTGGAGATTGAGGGCGGGTGCAACGTGCAGTTTGCCCTGGATCCCAACAGCTACGAGTACGCCGTCATCGAGGTCAATCCCCGGGTGTCCCGCTCCTCCGCCCTGGCCTCCAAGGCCACAGGGTACCCCCTCGCCAAGGTGGCTGCCAAGGTGGCGCTGGGCTATGCCCTGGACGAGATTTCTAACGCCGTCACCGGCAAGACCACGGCCTGCTTCGAGCCCACCATCGACTACTGCGTGCTGAAGATTCCCCGCCTGCCCTTCGACAAGTTCACCACCGCCAGCCGCACGCTGGGCACTCAGATGAAGGCCACGGGCGAGGTGATGGCCATTGCCAACTCCTTCGAGGGGGCTTTGATGAAGGCCATCCGCTCCCTGGAGCTGAACGTCCGGGCCCTGCGGCTGGACAAGCTGGAGGGGCTGTACACCGATGAGATCGAGGAGCTGTTGGTCAACGTCACCGATGAGCGGC
>JAAWAD010000029.1 GCA_022791995.1 Lawsonibacter sp. | reverse complement strand
CTGGCAAATGGGGTTCCAGCAACGACCACACTTGATCGCTTATGTCGTGTCTGTGATAGGAAGCATCCATCTTTTCCTCTCCCGTCTTTTTTGATGCTTCCATTCTATCACAATTCCTCTACCTTGTGTAGACACTATCTAAGGAGTGATTACAATGTTAAAAAAATTGACAAGTGTCATGCTGGTTCTTGCGCTATTCACTTCAATGATTAACCCTATTTTAGCGGCGAACATTTATTCTGGTAATGCTGTGGAAAAATGTACGGTGGTAACCTCTGATAATAGCTATATGGAAATTACAGTTAATAGCGGAAGAGGTTTAGCGGGAGAAGAATCTTTTACCATTAAGCAGTTTATAAATGGTGAACTTGTCCAAGCGGTAACGGGAGAACCTAATGGGGCCGTTCTGCTTGTCCAAGATTATCAAAAAGGAAAAGTTGTAAAAGAGACTGTTCGCAATGTTTCTGATATCATTGCTAAAACCACTAATGAAACCATACATTATGCGCCCTATGCAGCTAACGGAATTGGAAATAAGGTTTCTACTATAACATATAACAAAGATGTATACACCGGGAGAGAAGAAAAAGTAGATGTTTACTATTTACTTGAGGACAGCGACATTGAATCATATACTATAAATGCAATAGCAGAAGATACAATAGCAATACTTGCAGGAGCACTTGCAGGCTTCCTTGCAGGGCTTTTTCTTAAACAAGTTGAAGCTGTCAGTGTTGCTCAAGAAGCAGTAATGTCTATTGTTTCTTCATTTGGCGGTAGTGTTGCTGGAGAAGCGATTGGTGTGAAGTTTTCGGAGACAGTTGCTGTTAATGCATATAAATATAAATTTACAGGTCGTGATAGTTCAAGCGGAAGATACACAGATTCTGTGTATGGCTATGCACGGCAGGTTGTAACGAAAAAGAGCAAATCGTATCTAAAATGGTTTTATGATTATGCTACACCGACTACATGGAAAAATGATGACAACCTAGCCTATGATTTTTGGGCGGACTTGTTTAATTATTTACATTATCCAGGTGTAAAACGCTACGCATAGCCAGAAAGTTGTGTATATGAATTGCCCTTATTGCAGTGCCGAAATGCAGCGCGGAAAGCTGTACGGCTCATCGGACCGAGCGGTTCTCTGGATGCCGGGCGACCTGGAGCCATGGAAGATTGACGCAACCCTGACCACAAAAAAAGTGATTGAAAACGCCGGGGGCACCTTTCTGGACAGGCTGCATTGGAAATTTTTAATTGCAAAGGAGCGGCCTGACTGCTATTTCTGCAAGGGCTGCGACGTGTTTCTTGTCAAGCCGCTGCGGTGAGACAGGGGCCTGCCGTGTTGCGGCGGACCCCTGTCATTGACACAGGCGGAGACTTACAGTAAAATAAGACCAAGGCGGAGGGGGGAGGCATCATGGATGAACCGGGTTAAATTAGGGCCAAAAGAAGGCTATGTGCTGCTTTGCGTCTGCCTGGCACTGCATATTCCATTTTGTATTTTATGGACCTTTTATTTCATCCGCAAAAGAATATGGTGGTGGCTCTGCTTTGGCGTTGTAACAGGGACCGCCCTGTTGCTGGAGAGGAGCGAGGGGACGCGCCGGTATATCAACGAGCAGAAAGGACACACCTTCTTTTTTCGGACCCTGTGTGTGCTGTGGGCTGCTGCGATTGTCACATCCGGTTTTATGCACTCCCCCATATGGCGCTGACTCTATGCGGTGAAGCGGGGCCCGCCGTTGAAGAGGAAAATCCAGAGGAGCTCTGTTCTCTTCTGGAAAAGGGAGAGAAAAAATAGAAGCCAGAATAAAACGCGAAGCCAAAAGAAATGCGAGCAAGGGCTGCGACGTGTTTCTTGTCAAGCCGCTGCGGTGAGACAGGGGCCTGCTGTTTCTGCTGGGAATCTTCCTGCTGCTGAGGCAGCGAAGCGCCTCTTGACGCCGGCAGTGTTTTCCGACAGTTGGAGGGGAAAAGCGATGCGAAAAAGGTCTATTGCCGCTGCACTTGCGGTTCTTTTGGCCGCTGCACTCTGTGTGTCCGTCCATGCCGCCGGGGAAGCGCCGGAGGGGGCGCAGTCGGTTCTGTATGAATACGACGCTCTGCTTGCGATGCGGGCGCAGCTGGCGGAAGAGGCTGTTGCAGAGGGAGAGGGGGCAAATCTGCGCTGGCGTGCCGTTTCAGACGATGCCGAGCAGGAATTGCTGCGCCGTGCCGCTCTCCCGGACGACACCCTGCGGGAGCGCTACTGCTACACCCAGGAGCAGATCCAGCTGCTGCGGCAATACGGCGGGGAGCCTCTGGCGTCTGTGCCGGAAATGCGGGAGGCGATGGCGGTTCTGTCGGCCAGCGGGGAGATCGCGGCCTGCGGCGCGGAACGGATGGGGATGCTGTACCGCTGGACGTGGTCTGTCATGCCGGTGTTTACCGGGGATGACATGGTCACGGTCACGTGGGAGCCGGTCTTTGACGGGAACGGGAACAACCAGGCTGCGATTGACAGCCGGGCCTCCGGTCTGGTGCTTCAATATTACGGTTCGCCGTCTGGCATCCGGCAGGTGACGGCGCCGCTGACAGTGAACAGCCCGTATCGGATTGCGGAGGCGGGTTTTCCTCTGCGGGAAGAAGCCGGAGAGGGGTTCCGGTGGGCGCGGGCGGGGGAGCTGCGCATTGATACAGACCGCGCCAGAACCGCCGCTGACGCCCCTGTCTTTGAGGAGATTGCCTTTCACTTTGCGTATGGGCACCAGGATGCAGAGGACGCTGTTTCCGTTTCCATTCCCTGGGGACCGCTGTCTCCCTTCCGGGCGCTACTGATGAGACCGGTGTCGTACCCCGCCGGCTTCGGGTGGCTGGCTGGGGAGACGGTGGGCCAGAGCCGTCCGGCGCGGGTTTTGAAGCAGGGGAACAGATATATACAGTTCCAGCCGGCGGAGCGGATCAGCGGCTGGATCCATATTTCCGGCCGCCTCCGGGCGGACGGACAGTGGATGCCGTAAGGAAAAGAGCCCCGTTGGATTTGAGACGGGCAAAAAAATCGGCAAAAAAGGCGGAAAAGGGCTTGCACTCGGGAAAGATTTATGGTATGCTGTTCTCTGCGTCCGGTCCCCCGGGCGAAGAATGTATTCTGCGCCTGCGGGCTTTAGAAAGGAACGATGTTAAACATGAAACTGGCCCTTACCGTCTGCCAGGTGCTTCTGGCTCTGGCACTGATTGCGATTGTAATGCTCCAGTCCGGCAAGAGCGCCGGCCTGTCGGGCGCCATTGCCGGCGCGGCGGACACCTTCCTGTCCAAGAACAAGGCCAAGACGCTGGACGCCAAGCTGGCCAAGATGACCAAGTGGGTGGCCATCATCTGGGTGCTGCTCACCCTGGCCCTGTGCATCATTCCCTGAGCTGATCTGAAAAAAGGCCCCGGTCTCAACAGGACCGGGGCTTTTTTGCGTCTGTTCAGCCGGTCAGCGTGCCAAGCAGTCTGGCCCCTGCCCGGCAGCCGCAGCAGAAGCCGACCTGCTGATAGTCCGACGCCAGGGCGTTGATCAGGCACTGAAGCTCCTCCTGCCGGACGGGGTCCAGCTTTGCCAGACACTGCGTCAGCTCCTTCTCCAGCTCCTGGATGGAGTCCTCCTGCGTCAGTCCAAGCGGCCCGGGGTCCGCCCCGGTCATGAGATAGCTTGCAATGTACGCCAGTTCTGTGCGCTTGAAAACGGTTTCCTCATACTTCACGGTCGGTTCCTCCTTGAAAATTTACAGCCTGTTCATAAATTAAGTTTTGAGTTTTATTAAACAAGCTTTCTCGTGTTATTTTAAACGTTGCACCTTTACTTGTCAAGCGGGAAATAAACTTTTACGTTGTTTTTTACTTTGAATTCCTTTCTGAATGAAATATAATGCTTCAAAGAAGAAAGGGGAGATTGATTGTGGGAATGGCAGTAAAGGTGCGAATGCTCCTGGCTGCAAGGAGTATGACCATTCGAGAGCTGGCGATGAAGATGGACAAGCCGACAACAGAGCAGAATATTTCGCAGAAGCTCCGCCGGGACAACCTGACGGAAAAGGATTTGACTGCAATCGCAAAGGCCTGCGGCGCAACCTTTGAGGGGAGTTTTATCCTGGACGATACTGGGAAGGTCATATGATTCGCCGGCGGGGGACGGTTTCCCGGGGGGCGGCGCATTCTGACAGAAATTTCTTTTTCCCATGGAAGGGCTTGACTTCTCCGGGAAAAAAGTGTATATTCTTTTTGTAACCATTTTGTAACTAGTTCGCCCCAAATTGTAATCTTTTGAAAAAGCGCGAGGTACTTGCATGAATATGCTTCAGGAACGGACGGTCCCGGCACCGTCCAGACCGCCCGTCCAGACCGGGAAGCCCCCGCAGCGGTCCGGGCCGCTCCGGGGCTTCCGTGAGTGGGCCCACATCCATCTGCGCCGGTGGGCCTATCTGCTCCACGGCGCGGCGGTAGAGAGCCGGGCGGTGGGCCCTATCACCTTTCTGGGGGTGTCCGCCGCGCTGGGCGCGGCCCTGACCGTGACCACCCTGTACGCCGCCAGCTACACCGTCACGGTTGACGGGCAGGATGTGGGGGTGGTGGCCGACCAGGGTGTTGTGGCCACAGCCGTCCGAACGGTAGAGAAGCAGGGCAGCTCCCTGCTGGGCCGGGACTACCGCGTGGAGGGAGAGATTGACTATCAGTTCACCCTGACGCTGAAGACCGAGCTGACCGACGAGCGAGAGATCGAGACCTTTTTCTATGAGCAGCTCAATGAGCTCAGCGACGACCTTCGGAAGTATGAGCTGCTGGTGGACGGCCGGGTGATGGGCACCGTGCAGGACGAGGCGGCGCTGAACGCCGTCCTGGAGGCGCTGAAGGCCCAGTATATCACCGAGAACACCACCGAGACCGGCTTTGTGGAGGATGTGAAGATTGAATATGTCTACTCCTCCGACCATCTGATGAGCGTGGAGGAGCTGGCCGATACCCTGACCGCCAGCGCGGTGGGCGAGACCACCTATACCGTGGCCAAGGGAGACACCTTCAACGCCATCGCCTATGCAAACGACATGTCCTCCAGCGAGCTGCGGGCCCTGAACCCGGACACGGACGTCAACCGGCTGTCCATTGGCCAGGTGCTCAACGTGAAGGAGATGATTCCCAACCTCTCCGTCCAGACTCTGGAGCACCAGGTGTACACCCAGCCCATCGAGTGCCCGGTGGAGACAGTGGAGGACGACTCCATGTATAAGGGGGACTCCAAGATCCTCACCCAGGGGGAGGAGGGCGAGGCCCGGGTGGAGGCCGACGTAACCTTTGTCAACGGCTATGAGCGGGAGCGGAACGTGGTCTCCACCACCACCCTCCGGGAGCCGACCACCACCGTGAAGGCGGTGGGCACCAAGGAGAAGCCCAAGACCGCCTCCAAGGGCTACTTCGTCTGGCCGGTGCGGGGCCGGATTACCTCCTACTTCGGTGGACGGACCCTGTATGGCCGCTATGACTACCACTCCGGCCTGGATATCGCCACCTCCTACGGCGTGGCGGTGAAGGCCGCGGACGGCGGCACCGTCACCAAGGCGGGCTACAGCGGCAGCTACGGCAACCTGGTGGTCATCACCCACGACAACGGCATCCAGACCTACTACGCCCACAACTCTCGGCTGGACGTCGCCGTGGGCGACAAGGTCTACCAGGGCCAGACCATCGCCCGGGTGGGCAGCACCGGCAACTCCACCGGCCCCCACTGCCACTTCGAGGTCCGGGTCCGGGGCTCCGCTGTCAACCCCCTGAGCTATCTCCAGTAAAGACACGTAAAAGGGCCTCCGGAGATGCCGGAGGCCCTTTTACGCAGGGAATTGGGAGGTTCAGCCCTTGAGGGACTCGGCCCAGGCGGCGTATTTGGCCACCTTGTCGTCGCAGGCCTCCTTGGTGTCGCCGTTGGCGAGGATATAGACCTTCACCTTGGGCTCGGTGCCGGAGGGCCGGACAATGAGGCTGGTGCCGTCGGCCATCTCGTACCGCAGGACGTTGGAGCCGGACAGCTCCATGGTGCTCTTCGCGCCGGTGGACACGGAGACCACGCTGCCGTCCTTGTAGTCCTTCTGCTCGGTGACGGCCACGCCGGCGATTTCCGCCGGGGGATTGTCCCGCAGGCCGGCCATCAGGGCGGCCATCTTCTTGAGGCCGTCCAGGCCGGGCATCACCAGGTTGAGGGTCCGCTCCCCGTAGCAGCCGTATTTTTCATACAGGGCGTCCAGGGCGTCGGCCAGGGTCATGCCCTGCCCGGCGTACCAGGCGGCCATCTCGGTGAGCAGCAGGGCGGCGGTCACCGCGTCCTTGTCCCGGACGTAGTCGCCCACCATGTAGCCGTAGGACTCCTCGTAGGCGAAGATGACCTTGCCCTCCCCGGCGTGCTCCAGCTTATCCTTTTTCTCGGCCAGGAATTTGAAGCCGGTGAAGGTGTCATAGCAGGCCAGGCCGTTGACCTCCGCCACCTGGCGGGCCATCTCGGTGGTGACGATGGTTTTCAGGGCCACCGCCTTGTCCGGCAGCCGG
>JAAWAD010000028.1 GCA_022791995.1 Lawsonibacter sp. | reverse complement strand
TAAATCGAAGGCGGACAGATCCTTGGCCCGCTTGTCGCTGACCTCCACCCCGCAGCCCAGCACCTTCAGCAGGTCGGTGATGATCTCGCTTTTGAAGATGCGGCCGTAGTCGGCCTTGAGGCAGTTCAGAATTTTGCCCCGAACGGGCATGATACCCTGGAACTCCGCGTCCCGGCTCAGCTTCACGCTGCCCATGGCGGAGTCGCCCTCCACGATATACAGCTCCCGGCGGGACACGTCCTTGGTGCGGCAGTCCACAAACTTCTGCACCCGGTTGGACAGGTCGATGGTGCCGGTGAGCTTCTTTTTGATGTTCAGCCGGGTTTTCTCCGCGTTTTCCCGGGCCCGCTTGTTAATCAGCACCTGCTCGGCGATCTTCTGGGCGTCCAGGGGGTTTTCGATGAAGTAGACCTCCATTTGAGCCCGAAGGAACTCGGTCATGGCCTCCTGGACGAACTTGTTGTTGATGGCCTTTTTGGTCTGGTTTTCGTAGGAGGTCTGGGTAGAGAAGTTGTTGCTCACCAGCACCAGGGCGTCCTGGATATCAGGGAAGGTGATTTTGCTCTCATTTTTGGTGTACTTCCCCTGCTGCTTCAGATAGGCGTCCAGGGCGGAGACCAGGGCGGAGCGCATGGCCTTTTCCGGGGAGCCCCCGTGCTCCAGCCAGGAGGAGTTGTGGTAGTGCTCCACCACCTGCACCTTGTTGGAGAAGCAGAAGGAGACGGACAGCTTGACCTTGTATTCCGCCTTGTCCGCCCGGTCCCGGCCCTTGCGCTCCGTCTGCCAGAAGACGGGGAGGGTCAGCGGATCCTCTCCTGCCAGCTCGGCCACATAGTCCACAATGCCATTTTCGTAGAGAAAGTCGGTGGTCTCGAATTTGCCTCCCGTCTCGTTCCGAAAGCGGAAGGTGATCCCCGCGTTCACCACCGCCTGACGCTTCATCACATCCAGGAAGTAGTCCACTGGGATATTGGTATCGGTGAAGACTTCCAGGTCGGGCTTCCAGCGGATGGTGGTGCCTGTTTTTTTCCCCCGGTCAGAGGGTTCGTCCTTCAAACCGCCGATGTTCTCTCCCTTTTCAAAGTGGAGCGTATATTTCCTGCCCTCCCGCCAGACGGTGACGTCCATATATTCGCTGGCATACTGGGTGGCGCAGGAGCCAAGGCCGTTGAGACCCAGGGAATACTCATAGTTGTCCCCATCCTCGTTGTTGTACTTGCCTCCGGCGTACAGCTCGCAGAAGACCAGCTCCCAGTTGTACCGCTGCTCCTTCTCGTTCCAGTCCACCGGACAGCCCCGCCCCTGGTCCTCCACCTGGATGGAGCCGTCAGCAAAGCGGGTGACGACAATTACCCCGCCGTGGCCCTCCCGGGCCTCGTCGATGGCGTTGGACATGATCTCGAAGACGGCGTGCTCGCAGCCCTCCAGGCCGTCAGAGCCGAAGATGACCCCCGGGCGCTTGCGCACACGGTCGGCGCCCTTCAAAGCGGAGATGGAGTCGTTGCCATAGTTGTTTCGTTTCTGAGCCATATTACGCTTCCTCACATTTATATAGCGGTTGGGTTTTCAATATCATACCAAATCTTGCCGTCGAAAGTCAAGGAAACCGCACCCTTTTCAAAGGAACGCAGCACTGACCTGGTGCATAGAATAGAGCGGACAAAAGAATGTAGGACATACAGGCCCTGCCGCAGTACAGGGTGCGGCGGGCCGGTTGTCCACCGGAGCAGCGGAGGCTGTCCGGCACAAGGTATGGAGCACCCGTTACCCTGACGCCGCCGATTGCAGTTCTGAATATGGACAACAGAGCGTCCGCCATTTAGAATTGCTCCCATATCCTGCGGGCGGTAAAAAAGAAGGGAAGCTTATGCAGCAAATCCAGTGGCAGGATCGCTTTTGCATTGGTGTGGAGGAGATTGACCAGGCACACCACAAGCTTTTTACCATCGTGGACAAAATTTTGGACCTCTATGTGGAAAAGCACGAGGACAAATTTGCCTGCGTGGAGGGAATCAAATATTTCAAGGCCTATGCCATCCAGCATTTTGCGCAGGAGGAGGCCTATATGCGCCAGATCGGCTACCCCGGCTATCTGGCCCACAAGCAGATTCACGACCGGATGAAGAAGGAGACGCTTCCGGCGCTGGAGCGGGCGCTGTACGCCTCCAATTTTTCCATTGAGGCGGTGCAGCGCTTCATTGGCGTATGTATTGGCTGGCTGACCGGCCACATCGTCATTGAGGACCGGGCCATCACCGGAACAAACGCCGGAGAATTTCCCCGGGTGCAGCTGGACGATGAGGCGTCCGTCGTGCAGGGGATCATTCTGTACCCCCTGCGGGAGATGTTTGATACCAGCGCTCAGTGGATTGGGGCGTTCTCTCCCCGGGATACCATTGTGGATGGCCAGTATTACGAGCTGGTCTACCGCGCCCGGCAGGAGAAGGGCTTGCGTATCATTCTGGTCATCGGGGAGCCCCTGCTGCTCCGCGCAGCCGGGCGCATGTTTGGGATCGAATTTTATGCGAGGAATGAGATTGTCCGCTTTGCCATGCAGGAAATTGTTCAGAATGTCGTCCAGCGGGCCGCGGTCAGCTTTGGAAAGGCCCCCAATCTGTACCAGCTGGAGCGGGATCGCTTTTTCGAGCGGGAGGAGTTTCTCCAGCTCTTCCAGGAGCAGCCCCCCCAGTACAGCCTGCTGTTCCGGGTGGAGGAGGCTTGCTTTGCCCTGTGCATTGACCTGCTCCCGGCGCCCGACAGCCCGGCAGTCTGAAGGGGCGGGCTTAAAATACGAACAGCAATGTCCCGGCAGGCGCTACCTGCCGGGACAGTTTTCGTCCTTCTCCTCTACTAGGCGGACCTCCATCCGGTCAAAGGCCATGTCGATGCCGTGGTGTACAAATGCCTCCCGCACACCCTCCTGGATCTGGTAGTAGACAGTCCAGTAGTCCAGGGAGGCGGCCCAGGCCCGGACGGCGTACCGGATGCGGCTGGCCTGGTATTCCTCAATGTGGATAGTGGGAGCCGGGTCGGCCAGCACCAGGGGCAGGCTGTCCAGCACCTGCTGAAGGGCGTGAAAGACCTGTTGAGTGGGGACGCTGTAGGCGGCGGTAAAAAACAGATCGGCCCGGCGGCGGCCCAGGGCGGTATAGTTGATGATTTTGGCGGCGGACAGCTGGCTGTTGGGGACAAAAATCTGCTTGTTGTCGTAGGTGACAAAGGTGGTATAGGCCAGACCCAGGGTGGAGACCACGCCGCTGACCCCGTCGGTCTCCACAAAGTCCCCCTCCTGAAAGGGCTTGATGGTCATCAGGGTGATGCCACCGGCCAGGTTTGACAAGGTATTCTGCAAAGACAGGGAGACGGCCAGCCCCGCCACGCTGAGCAGGGCGATGATGGAGGTCACATCCACATGCAGGGATCCAGCCACCATCAGGGCCAGCAGGCACCACAGAAGCACCCGCACGGCGGCCCGGATATAGGTGCCCAGGGGGCTCAAAGACTGGGAGCGCTTCAAAATCCGGTCCACCAGCTTCATCAGCAGGCGGATGGTGGCCATTCCCCCCAACAGGAGGAGGGCCACCCGGAACACGGCCTCCCAGGACAGGTTTACCACATGGCTCCCCTTGGCCACGCCGTCCACAATGGCGGAGAGCACCTCCTCTGTGCTCATGGCGCCTCCTGCTCAAATGCCCTGCCGGCGTGGCGCTTCAGGCACTGGAAGGTCTCGTCGCTGATGTTGTGTTCAATTTTGCAGGCGTCCTCCTCAGCCACGCCGGGGGACACGCCCAACTGGACCAGCCACTGGGTGAGAAAGCGGTGCCGCTCATAGATGCGCTGGGCCACCGCTTCCCCTTCGGCGGTGAGCTCCAGCCGGCCGTCCTTTTCCATCACGATGTATCCGCTGGCCTTCAGGATGGACATGGCCCGGCTGATGGAGGGCTTGGTAAAGCCCAGGTGCTGGGCCACGTCGATGGAGCGCACATAGCCCTTTTCCTGCTGTAGGATCAGGATGGTCTCCAGATAGTCTTCTCCCGATTGATGCAGAGCCACGCTCTTCCTCTCCTTCCGATGCCTGCCTCCCGAAGGAAGGGACGGTTCCGGGGGCGGGAGGCCGGTCAGTTCATCTGTTGAATACGGGCCAGGTTCAGGGTGCCCTCGGTCATGCTGTCCAGATTCTCCAGACTCTTGCCGGTGCCGAAGGCCACGCAGGAGATGGCGTCGTCGGCCACATGGGTCTCGATGCCGGTGTGGGATTCGATCAGCTTGTCGAAGCCCCAGACCAGAGAGCCGCCGCCGGTCATGACAATACCGTTGGTGGACACATCGGCCACCAGCTCCGGCGGGGTGCGCTCCAGCACGGCGTGAACAGCCTCCAGAATGCGGGTGGAGGGTTCTTCGAAAGCCTCGATCATCTCGCTGGAGGACACGGAGAACACCCGGGGCAGACCGGTGGTGAGACAGCGGCCCTTCACCTCCATGGTGATCTCCTCCGGCCGGGGGAAGACGCAGCCGATGGTCATCTTCATCTCCTCGGCGGTACGCTCGCCGATGAGGACCTTGTGCTTGTTGCGGACGTATTTCACCACCGCCTCGTCAAACTTGTCCCCGGCAACCTTGATGGAGGCGGACTGGACCACCCCGCCCAGGGAGATGACGGCGATGTCGGCGGTGCCGCCGCCGATGTCCACCACCATGTGCCCGTCGGGCTTGGTGATGTCGATGCCTGCGCCGATGGCGGCAGCCACCGGCTCTTCAATCAGGTAAGCCCGCCGGGCCCCGGCCTGGATGCCGGCGTCCACCACGGCGCGCTCCTCCACCTCAGTGATGCCCGAGGGGACGCAGATGAGCAGGCGGGGCTTGAAGAGGGAGAAGGTGGTCACCTTCCGCAAAAACTCCTTCAGCATCCGCTCGGTCATGTCGTAATCGGAGATGACCCCCTCGCGCAGGGGGCGCATGGCCACAATGTTGCCCGGCGTCTTGCCCAGCATGGCCTGGGCCTCGCAGCCAACCTTCAGCAGCTTGCCGGTATTCTTGTCCATGGCCACGACAGAGGGCTCCTGAAGGACCACACCCTTGTTTCGGATATAGACCAGAACGGAGGCGGTACCCAGGTCGATGGCAATATCTTTGCTAAAAAAGCTCATAGTCGTTCCCCTTATATTCTCTGCTGTTGCCAGCGCGTGATGTGAGGCCGCGCCGGAGCGGGCCGTTGTTTTGTTCAGAGATCGGGCATGTCCCAATCATTCATCCTACATTATATCCGCTGGCAGGTCACATTTCAACCATTTTTTTCATGGTTCAAACTTTTTTCATAATTGGACTCCCTGCGCTGCCGGGAAAGCCTCCGCCCGGCTGTCCGGCCGGGCCTGAGCCAGGGTGAGGCAGTACACTGCCGCCGCGCCCATCCGCCGCAGTACCTGGGCGCATTCGCTGAGGGTGGCGCCAGAGGTGACCACATCGTCCACCAGGACCACCGTCTTTCCAGAGACGTCCGCGCCCCGCCGGGGCGCATAGACCCCGAGGGCGTTGGCCCGGCGGGCCTCTGCCTGGTCCAGGCCGGATTGGGGCCGGGTGTGCCGGGTTTTGACCAGGGTGGGCCGGACAGGGATGTCCAGGGAGCGGCCCACCATCTGGGCCAGCAGGCGGGCCTGGTCAAAGCCTCGGGCCCACAGCCGCCGCCGGCTCAGGGGAGCCCAGGTAATCAGCTCCGCCTCTTCTGGCAGATGATCCCGGAGGCACTGGGCCATCAGCAGCCCGAAGGGGGCCTGACAGGCCCGCACCCCGGAAAATTTGTACCGGTGGAAGGCCTGGGGCACCGGGTCCCGGTAGGCCAGCGGCGAGTAGCACCCGTCGGTAAATGCAACCTGTCGCCGGGCCCGGGGTCCCTCCAGCCAGGGCAGGACGGGCTGGCATGTGGGGCAGACCGGGGCGCGGGGGTCCTCCAGCAGCTGCTGGCAAAAGGGGCATTTGGGCGGGAAAACCAGATCCAGGGTCCAGGTCCACAGGTCCACTTCAAACCACCCTCTCTTGTGAAAATGGAGCGCCAGAGCCTTTATGTGCCGGTCCTTTCGTCGGGCTCGGAGCTAAAAATTTCCTTCTGAAGCCGTCTGCCGGTGGGGGTTGCAGCCAGACCGCCCTGGGCAGTCTCCCGCAGAGCGGTGGGCAGGGCGGCTCCCACCTGATACATGGCGGAGATACACTCGTCTGCGGGGATTCGGCTCTCAATCCCTGCCAGCGCCATCTCAGCGGCGGAGAGGGCAACCATCACACCGGCCACGTTGCGCTTGATACAGGGCACCTCCACCAGCCCGGCCACAGGGTCGCAGACCAGCCCCAGCAGATTTTTCAGGGCCATGGCGCAGGCGTGGGCCGACTGGGTGGGGGTCCCGCCCCGCAGCTCCACCAGGGCAGCGGCGGCCATAGCGGCCGCTGAGCCGCACTCCGCCTGACAGCCCCCCTCAGCCCCGGCTAAGGTGGCCTGGCTGCCCAGAACCATACCGATTCCCCCGGCGGTGAACAGGGACATGACAGCCTGCTCCTGGGTACACTGTCCCGCCGCAAGGACGGACAGGATGGTCCCCGGCAGAATGCCGCAGGAGCCAGCCGTGGGGGCGGCCACGATTTTCCCCATGGCCGCGTTGCACTCAGAGGCGGCCAGCGTGCGGGCGATGGCCTGGTTCAAAAAGGAACCAGCAATTCCGCCGGTCTGGGCGTAACGCTGCATTTTTGCCCCGTCTCCTCCCGACAAGCCGGAGGTGGAACGCAGCGCCGGGTCCATTCCGGCCTGCACCGACTCCTGCATGATCTGAAGGCGGGCGGACATCTGGTCATACAGGGACTGCTCCTCCCGCTCCAGGACTCTGGCCTGGTCGGTCAGGACCAGCCGGGAGATGGTGCAGCCGGCCTGCTCGGCCTCATGGCATAGCGCTTCTACGGATTGATAGTGCAGCATAGCGTCTCTCCTCCTTCAGACAGCACGGATCAGCACGACATGGATGACATTGGGCAGGATGCTCAGATTGGCTGTCAGGCTCTCGGGCACCGTCCCGTCCACCTCAATGGTCATCACAGCCTCACCCCCCTTTTGGGGGCGGGAGAGGCGGAAATTGCCAATGTTTACGCTGGAGTAGGAGACAAAGTTGGTGACCGCTGCAATCGTCCCCGGTCTGTCGCGGTGGAGGACGATCAGGGTGTTGTTTTGTCCTGTGACGTGGACGTCCATCCCGTTGATCTCAGTAATCAGAATGTTTCCGCCGCCCACCGACGCCCCTTGGATGGCGGCGGTGGTTCCGCCGGAGCCGGTCAGAGTGATACGGGCCGTGTTGGGATGGGCACCGGGGAGCTCCTGGCAGCGGAATTCATAGCGCAGTCCCGCCTGCCCGGCCAGAGCCATGGAGTCCCGGAGCCGGACGTCGTCCGGCCGGAGGCCCAGAATGCCGGCCAGCAGGGCGCGGTCGGTTCCATGTCCCCGGAAGGTCCGGGCGAAGGAGCCGCTGAGGCCGATGACGGCCTGGAGGGGAGGTTCCGCCAGGATTTGCCGGGCCACATATCCCAGCCGTGCCGCGCCTGCGGTGTGAGAGCTGGAGGGTCCAATCATCACAGGGCCGATCAGGTCGAATATGTGCATCGCGCTGCCCCCTTTCTTCTGGTATTTTACCACAGAACCGCGAATTATTCCACTGAAATTTGTGCTGGCGGCGCCTGGCCGGCGGGGAAGGAAAAAAGAACTTTTTGTTTTACTCTTGACTTTATCGCTTCTATGCATTAAACTGTAGCGCAGCAAAGCGTCAAACCGAGGAGGCGCTGCAAAAGGAGAGGAATGGTTTCAATGGCAATCAAAGCAATTCTGCTGCTGGTGTTTTTCGGCGTGATGGTCGGAATCGGGCTCTACTGCCGGAAAAACGCCACAGACGTCAACGGATTTGTTCTGGGCGGACGGTCGGTGGGCCCTTGGCTTACGGCGTTTGCCTATGGTACATCCTACTTTTCCGCTGTGGTCTTCGTGGGCTATGCCGGACAGTTTGGCTGGAAGTATGGCATCTCCGCCACCTGGGCGGGGCTGGGCAACGCGGTGCTGGGCTCTCTGCTGGCCTGGGCGGTGCTGGGCCGCCGCACACGCATCATGACGCAGCACTTGGACTCGGCCACCATGCCGGAGTTCTTTGGAAAGCGGTTCGGCTCAGCGGCGCTGAAAATCGCCGCCTCGGTGATTATTTTCATCTTCCTGATCCCCTACACCGCCAGCCTGTATAACGGCCTGTCCCGGCTGTTCGGCATGGCCTTCGACATTGATTATGCCATCTGCGTTGTGGCGATGGCGGTGCTCACCGGTGTCTATGTCATCGCCGGAGGCTATATGGCCACCGCCATCAACGACTTTATCCAGGGCATCATCATGATTTTCGGCATCTGCGCCGTCATCTGGGCGGTACTCCGCAGCCAGGGGGGCTTTCTGGCCGCTCTGGAGGCCTTGGCCCAGGTCCCGGCTGAGGCCGGAGCGGGTCCCGTGGCCGGCGCGCCCGGCGTCTTCGCCTCCTTCTTCGGCCCTGACCCAGTCAACCTGCTGGGGGTAGTGATTCTCACCTCTCTGGGCACCTGGGGCCTGCCCCAGATGGTCCAGAAATTCTATGCCATCAAAAGCGAGAAGTCCATTGACACCGGTACGGTCATCTCCACCCTCTTTGCTGTGATTGTGGCCGGCGGGTGCTACTTCCTGGGCGGCTTTGGCCGGCTGTTTGCTGACGTGGTGGGCGTTACCGAGGCCGGCGCCCCTGTGGGCGGCTTTGACGCGGTGGTCCCCGCCATGCTCTCCGGTCTGCCCGATCTTCTGTTGGCGGTGGTGGTCATTCTGGTGCTGTCCGCCTCCATGTCCACCCTGTCCTCCCTGGTGCTCACCTCCAGCTCCACCCTGACCCTGGATCTGCTGAAGGGGCATGTCATCCGAGAGATGGACGAGAAGCAGCAGGTCTTCATCATGCGCTGTCTCATTGTGGTGTTCATTGCCATCTCGGTGGTGCTGGCGATCATCCAGTATCGCTCCAGCGTCACCTTTATCGCCCAGCTGATGGGCGTGTCCTGGGGGGCTCTGGCCGGGGCATTCCTGGCCCCCTTCCTCTACGGCCTGTACTGGAAGGGCGCGACAAAGCTTGCCTGTTGGGCCAGCTTCCTGTTCTCCACGGTGGTGATGATTGCCAACATCTTTGTCCGCTCTAGCTTCCCCACGCTGCTCCAGTCACCCATCAACGCCGGCGCCTTCTGTATGCTGGCCGGGCTGGTGATTGTGCCGCTGGTCTCCCTGTGTACCCCCAAGCCGGACCGGCAGCTGGTGGAGGACGCCTTCTCCTGCTATGAGAAGAAGGTTCTGGTCCGCCAGAGCAAGGCCCTGGGCGAGAAGCAGGGGTAAGCGAAAAACCTCTTTTCAAAATGCAGAACCTGTGGTATGCTGAAGAGCATACCACAGGTTTTTTGAAAGGCGGGAGCGCGTATGTTGATTTTAGCCCTGGAGTCCTCTGCCGCGGCCTGCTCCGCGGCTCTGTGCCGGGACGGGGCGCTGCTGGCCCAGGCGTACCAGTGCAGCGGCCTGACCCACAGCCGCACCCTGCTGCCCATGGTCCGGGACATGCTGAAAAACTGCGAAACGGACCTGGAGGCGGTGGATGTAATCGCAGTGGCCGCCGGCCCGGGCTCCTTTACCGGCCTGCGCATCGGTGTGGCCGCCGCCAAGGGGCTGGCCTGGCCAGGGGATACGGACTGCGCCCCCTGCTCCACGCTGGAGTCCATGGCCTGGCCGCTGGCCCACTTTCAGAACGGTCTGATTGTGTGCGTCATGGACGCCCGACGCAGTCAGGTGTACAACGCCCTCTTTCTGGGGGAGGGGGAGGGCCTGCGCCGTCTGACGCCGGACCGGGCCATCTCCCTGGAGGAGCTGGGGGCGGAGCTGAAAAAATACGAAAATCGAAAAATAGTCGTTGGAGATGGGGCCGGGCTGTGTTATAATACTCTGAAAGAACAAGTCTCCGGCCTGGAGCTGGCCCCCGGCCACCTGCGGATGCAGAGCGCCTGGGGCGTGGCCCGGGCGGCGGAGGAGCTGGCGGCCCGGAACGCCCTGGTGAAGGGAGCGCAGCTGGTTCCCGTCTATCACCGCCTGTCCCAGGCGGAGCGGGAGCGGCTGGAGAAGGAGAGCCGGCGTGTGTAGGGGCGCGCCCGCCTGCGCAGGCGGGTATTCTCAATAAACAGAAGGAGACGGTAACTATGTATAATGAAAAGGTACACATTCTGGACCACCCCCTGCTTCAGCACAAGCTGACCATCCTCCGGGACGAGAACACCGGCGTGAAGGAGTTCCGGGAGATCGTTTCCGAAATTGCCGCCCTGGAGTGCTATGAGGCCACCCGGGACCTGCCCATGACCGATATTGAGGTGAAGACTCCCGTGGCCACCGGCACCTTCAAGACGCTGGCGGGGAAAAAGCTGGCGGTGGTCCCCATCCTCCGGGCGGGGCTGGGGATGGTGGACGGCATTCTGAAGATGATCCCCTCCGCCAAAGTGGGCCACATCGGACTGTACCGGGACCCGGAGACCCACCGCCCTGTGGAGTACTACTGCAAGATGCCCGCTGACATCGCCGAGCGGGACGTGATTGTCCTGGACCCCATGCTGGCCACCGGCGGCTCGGCCTCCGCGGCCATCACCTTTATCAAGGGGTATGGCTGCAAGCACGTCAAGCTGATGAACGTTCTGGCCGCCCCCGAGGGCATTGCGTGCATCCAGAAGGACCACCCCGACGTGGAGATCTATGTGGCCGCTGTGGATGAAAAGCTCAACGACCACGCCTATATTGTCCCCGGCCTGGGGGATGCCGGCGACCGCATTTTCGGCACGAAGTAAAAGGGGACTCCCCCGGGCGAAAGGGGAGCCGGAAGATAAAGACGGGCGGGCCGGTTTGGAAAACACCGGTCCGCCCATCCATTTCTGCGGAATTTCTTATTGTCATTTTCGCCAAAGAGCGCTATAATGGAAAGAGAAACAGACAGCCGGCCGCCCAAATCAACGGGCGTGCTGGATATAAATCCCACTGAGGAGGTGCGCTGTGAGCAACTATGTCATATCCATCAGCCGCGAATTTGGCAGCGGCGGCCGCTTGATTGGAAAGCAGCTGGCAGCCCGGCTGAGCATCCCCTGTTATGACCGGACCATCATCCAGAAGACCGCGGAGAAGAGCGGACTGTCCCCGGACTTTATCGCCCGGGCGGAGGAACGGGCCCGCAGCCGGTTCCATCTCTCTGCCATTCACGGGGGACTGAACCAGTCCGCTTTGTCCTACCACGGCACGCCGGTCAGCCATCAGGCCTTTTTTGCCCAGGCTGAGGTGATTCGGGAGCTGGCCGATGAGGGCCCCTGTGTCATTGTGGGCCGGTGTTCCGACTATGTTCTGGGGGAGCGGCCGGAGTGTCTGAAGGTGTTTATCTATGCCGACCTGGCCAGCCGGGTGGAGCGCTGCGTGGAGGAGTATCACATTCCCGCCCAAGGGATGGAGCGGCGCATTGTCCAGATGGACCGGGGGCGCTCCAACTACTACGGCTATTATACCGGCCACCGCTGGGGGGATATGCGCCGGTATGACCTGACCCTCAACTCCAGCACCGTGGGGGTGCAGGGGGCCGTGGCCCTGATTGCTGCCCTGACCCAGGCGCGGGACGCCCACCTGGGCCAGAGCTGAGAGGCGCGCGCGATGGAGACACAGGCCCGCATTCAGCTGTCCGGCGAGCCGGACGGGATGCAGAATTACTTCGATGCCCTGACCCAGGCCGGGGCCGTTCCGGTGGGGGGCTACTGTCCGTCGCCCGACCTGACCTGCGACGGTCTGGTCCTGTGCGGCGGCGGCGACTTGGACAGCGCCCTCTTCGGTCAGGAGAACCGGGGCTCTGAAGCGCCGGACCACGCCCGGGACGCGGCGGAGCTGGCCCTGTTCCAGGCCTTTTTCCAGGCGGGCAAGCCCATTCTGGGCATCTGCCGGGGGATGCAGGTCATCAACGTGGCCCTGGGGGGCACCCTGATCCAGGACCTGCCGCCGGAGGCCAGAGCGCGCCACACCGGGCCAGAGGGGGATCTGGTCCACCCGGTCCGAGCCCTGGAGGGCTCCCTGCTCCACGATCTGTATGGAGCCGTCTTTTCGGTCAACAGCAGCCACCACCAGGCGGTGGACCGGCTGGGGGAGGGCCTGCGGGCCACTGCCTGGGCGGAGGAGGGCTTCCCGGAGGCTCTGGACTGGATCGACCGGCGCATTATGGCGTTCCAGTTCCACCCGGAGCGCATGGCCTTTTCCAGACGCCGCCCGGACACCGTCGATACAGCGGAGCTCCTCCGCGCCTTTGAGGCGCTCTGCTGGTGGAACACCCCCTGAGTGTACATTTCTTTCCGTTGGATTCCCCACATAAGGAGGCTTTTACAATGCAGCGCTTTCACCCCGTTCGTCCTCTGCTGGCCGGAACTCTGCTGGCGGCCCTGTGTCTGATGCCGTCGGCGGCCCTCACCGCCGCGCCCCGTCAGGAGCAAACCGCCCCCCATCAGGAACAGGCGGCCCCCCGCCAGGAGCAGAGCGTCCCCCTCCAGGAGCTGGCCGCCTATCAGAACGCATCGGCCCGCCTGTCCGCCCTGGGCTTTGACAAGGAGCGCGCCGACGTTCTATGGAGCCGGGTGGGCCCCGGGCTGGCGGATAAGCTGGACAGCGGAGAGCTGTCCCGTCCGGCTCTGGAGTATCTGGCCCTGTCCTATTGCCATACAGACCGGCTGGAGCGGTATCTGGCCTATGGTCAGGCCAATCCGGCGCTGACCGCGGCAGAGGTGGTTACCTGGGTGAACATCGGCCTGGACGCCCCCTTCTACACAGGCGTTCAGGAGATCGAGGACCCGGACGCGCTGGATGTGCTGGTGAACAAATATTACGTCCTTCCCAGTGATTACGCCCCTGAGCTGGTAAGGCTGGGGGCCCAGTATGGCTCCGGCTCCCTGGCTCCGGCGGCGGCAGAGGCCTTTGCCGCTATGGCCGACGCTGCCCGGGCGGACGGGATTTCGCTGCGAAGCGTGTCAGCCTACCGCTCCTACCAGACCCAGACCGGCCTGTACCAGCGGTACACCCGGCAGAACGGACAGGCCCTGGCGGACACCTTCTCGGCCCGCCCCGGCCACTCGGAGCATCAGACCGGTCTGGCGCTGGATATCAATACCGCCCGCATCCCTGCCCACTTTGAGCGCACGCCCGCCTATGCCTGGCTTCAGGAGCACTGCGCCCGGTTTGGCTTTCTTTTGCGGTACCCCCAGGACAAGACGGCCATCACCGGCTACTGCTTCGAGCCCTGGCACTACCGCTATGTGGGGCAGGAGATCGCCTCCGCCTGCATGGAGGGCGGCCTGACCTATGAGGAATATCTGGCCCGCCGGCCGGTCCCCGGGGAATATTCGGTCCCCGTGCTGGCCGGCTGGGGAGCGGTGGGGAACGAGGCGGACCGCCGCCTGCTGTATGTCCCCGGCCCCGGAGCCTTGTTTACAGTGGCCGGGTAGCGGAAATAAGACAGAGGGAGGGCCCCCATGAATCGAAGCTGGCCGCTGTCCCGCAAGCGGGTGTTTGAGATTATTACCGTGGGAGAGATGGATGACGCCCCAAGCCGTCTCTATGACCTTGTGAACACGCTGACCATTGTCATCAACCTGACTGTAAGCGTCATGTACACCTTTGAGAGCATCCGAGCCTTCTGTGGGCCCTGGCTGTTGTCGATTGAGGCCGCCACGGTGGCCTTTTTCGCCGTGGACTGCGCTCTTCGGCTGTGGACAGCCAAGTTTCTCCACCCATCCCTGCCGGAGTACCGGGCGGTGTGCAAATACATTTTTTCCTTCAGCGGTCTGGTGGACATTCTGTCCTTTCTGCCCTACTACCTGCCGGTGTTCTTCCCCACCGGAGCGGTGGCCTTCCGCATGTTCCGGGTGGTGCGCATTTTCCGGTTGTTCCGCATCAATGCCTATTATGACTCCCTGAATGTGATTACGGAGGTCCTGGCCAGCAAGCGGCAGCAGCTTATGTCCTCCGTCTTTATCCTGCTGGTGCTGATGCTGGCCTCCAGCCTGTGCATGTACAGCATTGAGCATGAGGCGCAGCCCGCCGTCTTTACCAACGCCTTTTCCGGCATCTGGTGGTCGGTGTCCACCCTGCTCACGGTGGGCTATGGGGATATTTACCCCGTCACCTCCACAGGGAAAATTTTCAGCATCTTCATCACCTTCCTGGGGGTGGGCATGGTGGCTATCCCCACCGGTATCATCTCCGCCGGCTTTGTGGACCAGTACTCCCGCCTCAAGCGAATCAGCGAATACGCCAACGAGGCGGACGTCCACTTCATCAAGGTCCACCTGTCCAGCCGGGACAGCTGGGCCGAGCGCACCGTTCAGGAGCTGGGTCTGCCCCACGGTATCCTGGTGGCCGCCATCCAGCGAGAGAAGGGCATCATTGTCCCGCGGGGCAATGTGGTCCTGCTTCCGGGGGACACCCTGGTGCTGGGGGCCGAGTCGGTGGGGGACGACAAACACATTGATTTAAAGGAGATCGTGCTGCGCCGGCAGAACCCCTGGAACGGCCAAAGGATCCGGGATCTGGACATCTCACGCCAGACCATCATCGTCATGGTGAAGCGGAAGGGCAAAATGCTTATCCCCAACGGGGATCTGGTTCTGCTGGAGGGAGACAAGATTATCCTGTACACCCAGATGCACCTGAGCCAGGCCAACAGTATCCAGATTTGATTTGAATTTCCATACATGAAAGCCCTCTCTGTGCCCTATCCTACACAGGACCCGCAAACCGCTTTAAGGCGGCTGCGGGAGCTGCGAGGATACGGAGCTGGGAGGACTTTTTATGGGGTGGTTTTGGTGCTTTGCGCTCTATAGCTTAGCCGGCTTTGGGCTGGAGGAGCTGTTCGGCTGGCTGACAGGGGGACGAATGGACCGGAAGTGTCTGCGGGTGCTGCCCCTGTGCCCGGTGTATGGTCTGGGGGCCTGCGGCATTCTGCTGCTCCCCGGCTGGGTGACGGCCCGACCCCTGCTGTTGTTTCTGCTGGGGGGGCTGACGGCCACGGCAGTGGAGTACTGCATGGCCCTGTGGTATGAGGAGGGGCTGGGGGTGTCCTTCTGGGATTACCGGGGCCTGCCGGGCAGCGTCCAGGGGCGGGTATGTCTGCCCTTCTCCCTGGTCTGGAGTGTGCTGGCGCTGGGGCTGGTCTACGGCGTTCACCCCTGGCTGTCCCCCTGGCTGGAGGCCATTCCAGGGCCGGTGTCCTGGTGCGCCCTGGCCGCCGTGGCCGCGGACATTCTGCTGTCCGGGGTGCTTCTGCGCCGGACCGGGGACCGGGATGCTCTGCGGTGGCGGAGCAGGTCCGCGTAAGGAGCCGGAGGGATAACCCTCCGGCTCCTCTGCACTTTTCCCAGCCTTTTCAGGGGAGTTACAAAATTTTTCATGAAATGTTCAAGAAAATTTCTTTTTCCGCCCTCTCTTTCGTGTTGCCAATCCCGCCAGAATATCGTATAATACTAAAATACGGTTGTGCGCCTTGGGGCGCCGGCGGAATGGAGAGGGGGAGGCCCAGTGCTGGAGAATGTAATTCCCATGGCAGAGGACGCGCTGTCTGCCCTGGGCGTGGTGCAGACCTTTTTGCAGTCGGATATTCCGGTGCTTCACCTGCGTCTGGCGGATCTGCTGGATATTGCGATTCTCTCTGCGGTGATCTATAAGCTGCTGTGGATGCTGCGCAAATCCAGCTCCGGCCGGGTGCTGCGGGGCGTGCTGATTCTGTTGTTTGCCATGTGGCTGTCCTCTTACATCACCCTCACCGCCACCAGCTTCCTGCTGAACAAGGTGGTGGAGTGGGGCATTCTGGCTCTGGTCATTCTGTTCCAGCCGGAGCTGCGCCGGATTCTGGAGCGGGTGGGCAGCAGCAGCCTGGGGCTGGTCTTTGCCGCCGCACCTAAGGCCATGACAGGGGCGGACCTGGATATTGCTCTGAACCAGACGGCAGAGGCCTATGCCAGCATGTCCCGGGATAAGGTAGGGGCCCTGATGGTCTTTGAGCGGCAGAACATCCTGGATGACGTCATCAAGACGGGCACCGCCCTGGACTGCGCCATCTCCAGCGAGCTTTTGAAGAACATATTCTGGAATAAGGCCCCCCTCCACGACGGAGCCGTCATTGTCCGGGGGGGACGGATTGTAGGGGCGGGCTGTATGCTCCCTCTGTCCAGCAACACCAATCTGAGCCGGGACCTGGGGATGCGCCACCGGGCGGGCATCGGCATGAGCGAGCACTCAGACGCAGTGGTCATCATGGTCTCGGAGGAGACCGGCTCCATCTCTGCCGCTGTGGGCGGAATGCTGAAGCGCCACCTGGCCCCGGAGACCCTGGAGCGTCTGCTCCACAATGAGCTGACAAACGGCAGCCAGGAGGAAAAATCCACCCAGCGTCCCCTTCTGGACCGGGTATGGGGCCGGAGGAAGGAGGACGGACAGCCATGATTGAGCGCCTGAAGGGGGCCCGGTGGGCCTATGTCCTCATGTCCATTCTGCTGGCCTTTGTCTTCTGGCTCTACGTGCGCACAGAGCTGGACCCCGCCCAGCCGGCCACCCTGCGGAACGTGCGGGTGGAGCTGGTAGGAGTCAGCGTTCTCACCCGCCAGGGGCTGACCGTGGCCGGCCTGTCGGACACCACCGTGGAGCTGCGCATTGACGCCCCAGTGAGCACCCAGCAGAACCTGAACCGGTACCGCAGTGACCTGTGGGTGACGCTAGACGTGTCCAAGTGCGTGGAGGGGGAGAACAAGGTGAGCTATACCCCCCACTACCCGGAAAACGTGAATGCAGAGAGCATTTCCACCCATATACGCAATCCAAGCACCATCACCGTGACCGTGGAGAAGCTGGAGACCCGGACCTTCGAGGTGGAGTTCCAGCTCCAGGGTCAGGTGGCCCAGGGGTACCAGATGGGCACCCCCGCCATCAACCCGGAGACTGTTCTGGTCAGCGGCTCCATTGAACAGGTCAACCAGATTGACAAGGTGGCCGCCATTCTGACCAATGAAAATCTGGAGGAGCGCTTTGCCGGCGATCTGCCCCTCACCCTGCTGAACTCTGCCGGGGAGGTGCTGACCGGTCTGGATGTGACTCTGGACAACGATACCGCCTATGTGATTGTCCCAGTGGTGGTGGTGAAGGAGATTCCGCTGAAAGTCAATCTGGTCCCCGGCGGCGGCGCCACGGAGGAGGACGCCATCGTCCATGTAGACCCCCCGACCATCATCGTGTCCGGCTCGGAGGAGGATCTGGCCGGTTTGGATGAGCTCTATCTGGGCAGCATGGATTTGGCCGATGTGGTGGGCAGCGTTGCGCGCCAGATGCCCATCAACCTGAGCCCCAACCTGGAGAATGTCAGCGGCAATACAACGGCCAATGTCACCGTCTCGGTCACGGGTCTGGCTACCCGGACCCTGGAGGTGGAGAATATCCAGCTGGTGAACATGCCGGCGGGCTACACGGTGGACCTGCTGACCCAGGTGAAGTCGGTGATGCTCCGGGGACCGGAGGAGGACCTGGCGGCCATCGACCCCAGTCAGATTCTGATTGTGGCCGATCTGGACGGCTTTACCAACCAGGGGACCTACTCCGTGCCTGTGCGGGTCATCCTGAACGCCGGAGGAAACGCAGGAATTGTAAATGAGTACACGGTAACTGTGAGTATCAGCCGGTAATGCCGGTCGGTTTGGAGGCAGAAATTCATGGTACAAAACGCCATTGTGAAAAAGATTGTGGGGGAGGGCGTGGCCCAGGTGTCCCTCCTCCGGCAGATGGAGTGCGGTCTGCACTGTGACGGGGCCTGCGCCGGCTGCGGACAGAAGCCCAAGGAGGAGATTCTGGCCCTGGCCGCCAACCCCATTGGGGCGGGCCCGGGGGACCACGTGGAGGTAGAGCCGGCGGACGGCCGGAACATCAGCGCCTCGGTGATTACCTTCCTGCTGCCCTGCGTCGGACTGGGGGCGGGGTATGTTCTGGGGCAGACGCTGTTCCACCTGGGGGAGATTGCCGCCCTGGGCACCGCGTTTCTTGGACTGGCAGTGGGGTTCTTCCCCGCCATCCTGCTGAATCGGGCCATTCTCCGCAGCCAGGGGCCGGAGTTTCACATCTTGAAGCGTCTGGGGTAAGCGGCCATGTTTGGCTATGTGCGCCCCCTGCGCGCCGAGCTGCGGTGCCGGGACTTTGACCTGTATCAAGGGACCTACTGCGGTCTGTGCCGCTGTCTAGGCAGACGGTGCGGTCCCCTGGCCCCGGCGACGCTCACCTTTGACTGCACCTTTCTGGCGCTGCTGCTGTGGGAACTGGAGGAGGAGCTCTCCCTCTGCGCCGGCCGGTGCCGGGCTAACCCGCTGCGAAAGCGGTCTATGTGTTGCGAAAATCCTGCCCTGGAATGGGCGGCGGACACAAACCTGATGCTGGCCTGGTGGAAGCTGCAAGACACAGCGGCGGACGACGGCCTGTGGGAAGGGATGCCGGCCCGGGCGCTGGGACTGGCTCTGGAGCCGGCCTACCGGCGCGCAGCGGAGCGGCACCCCGACTTTGACGCCTCTCTCCGGGAGAACCTGTCCTGTCTGGCCCGGCTGGAGGAGGAGGGGTGTCCCTCCATCGACCGGGCGGCGGACCCCTTTGCCCGTCTGCTCCAGAGCGCTGTCCCCCCGGAACACTCCCAGGCACGGGTGCTGCGGCAGTTGCTGTATCACCTGGGGCGGTGGATTTACCTGCTGGATGCCCAGGACGACCTGGAGGAGGACCGGCAGGCGGGGCGGTACAACCCGGTGACGGCCCGATACGGCCCCCAGGGGGATGACGAGGCGCTGGGCCTTTTGCTGGATCTCTGCCTGGAGCAGATGGGAGCCGCCTTCCAGCTGGGGGAGTACGGCCAGCGCAGAGTGCTGCTGGAGAATATCCTGTACCTGGGCCTTCCGCTGGTGCAGCGGGCCGTGCTTGACGGCAGCTGGGCCCGGATGAAAAAAGAAAAGATATGGAGAAACAGCCCATGAGAGACCCCTACAGCGTCCTGGGGGTGGACCCCCAGGCCAGCGATGAACAGATCAAAAAGGCGTACCGGGAGCTGGCCCGGAAGTATCATCCTGACAACTATCAGAACAACCCTCTGGCCGACCTGGCCGAGGAGAAGATGAAGGAGATCAACGAGGCCTACGAGTCCATCACCAAGCAGCGTGCCGGGGGAGGAAGAGGACCGCAGAACGCTCCGGGGGGCTATCAGCAGCGCGCTGCCTCCCAGAACCCCACCTATATCCGTGTACGGGAGCTGCTCAACGCTGGGGATCTGGGAACGGCGGAGCGGCTGCTGAACGAGGTACAGCAGCGGGACGGGGAGTGGTATTTCCTTAAGGGCGGTCTGGCCTACCGTCTGGGCTGGATGGACGAGGCGATGCAGAATCTAGCTGTGGCGGTTCAGATGGACCCCCAGAATCTGGAGTACCGCCAGGCCCTGGCGTCCCTTCAGCAGCGGGGTGGAGGCTATCGGCCCTATGGCTATGTGAACACAGTGGACGGCCTGGACTGCTGTACCTCTCTGCTGTGCCTGAACTGCCTGTGCGGGGGAGGCCACTGCTGAATGCCCCGTCCTGTCCGTTCCCGTTCCCAACGCGCCGCCCAGGGCGGTGTACTGGCCGCCGGAAGCCTGGTGGTGCTGTTCCTGGCCGGCTGGGCCCCCTCGGGCCGGCTGGGCCTGACCGCGGCGGCGGGCCTGTTCCCCATGGCCGCCGTGCTGGCCGGAGGCCGGTCCGCCGGTTATCTGTGCTGGGGGGCGTCGGCCCTTCTGGGGCTGATTCTTCTGCCGGATAAGGGGCTGGCGCTGCTCTATCTGGTGTTTTTCGGGCTGTATCCCGTGGCAAAGAGCGGCCTGGAGTCCCGGAGAAGCCGGGCTCTGGCGTGGCTTTTGAAGCTTGGCTATTGCAGCGGAGTCCTGGCCCTGTGCCGCTGCGCCCTGAAGGAATGGATTCCCCCAGTCCAGGGTTGGATGTTCTTCCTTTTGGGCAATCTTATCTTTATCGTGTATGACGCCGGCCTGTCCCAGCTGATTGCCCGACTGGTCCGGCGCCGGCGGTGACAGGGCGGCAGGGCCGTTTCTGTCCCACATCGCAGAGGAGGAGTGACTTGCCTTGGTCAAGAGCATGACCGGCTATGGCCGTGCGGAACAGGTGTTTCGCGGCTGTACCATTACCGTGGAGCTGCGCGCGGTAAACAACCGGTATTTGGATTGCAGTGTTCGGATTCCCCGGCTGTATATCTTTGCGGAGGAGGCCATCAAGGCCCGAGTAAAGGGGAGTATTTCCCGGGGAAAGGTGGATGTGTTTGTCACGCTGAACAGCGTCGGGGCAGAAAAGGTCCAGGTGACGGTGAACAAGCCGGCGGCGGACGGATACTATGCTGCCCTGACTCAGCTGGCGGGGGATTATCATTTGTCCGATGAGATCTCGGTCAGCCTTCTGTCCCGCTTTCCCGAGGTCCTGCTGGCGGAGAAGGCGGAGGAGGATGTGGAGCAAATGGCCCAGGATATCTGCTCTGTGCTGGACCAGGCCCTGACCGATTTTGACGCCATGCGCACCCGGGAAGGGGAGAAGCTGCGGGAGGATATTCTGAGCCGGGCCGCGGCGATTGAGGAGAAGGTGTCCCTGGTGGAGACGCGCTCCCCTCAGACCGTGGCGGAGTACCGGGCCCGCCTGGAGGCCCGGATGAGCGAGGTCCTTGCCAATACCCAGATTGATTCCGCCCGCATTCTCACCGAGGCGGCCCTCTTTGCGGACAAGGTGGCGGTGGACGAGGAGACCGTCCGCCTGCGCAGCCACATCGGCCAGCTGCGGGAGCTGCTGCACCAGGGAGGCGCTGTGGGCCGGAAGCTGGACTTTTTGATTCAGGAGTTCAATCGGGAGGCCAATACCATTGGCTCCAAGTGCTGCGACATCGAAATTTCCCGCCAGGTGGTGGACATCAAGGGGGAAATTGAGAAAATTCGGGAGCAGATTCAGAATCTGGAGTGATACATTGCAGGGAGCGCCCCCCGTATCCCGTGCCCTGCGGATGCACACAGCAAAGGAGGTTCGCGCCTTGCATCTGATCAACATAGGCTTTGGCAGCATGGTGTCCGCCCAGCGCCTTGTGGCGGTGGTCAGTCCTGACTCCGCCCCCATCAAGCGCATGGTCCAGGAGGCCCGGGACCGGGGTGTGCTGATTGACGCCACCTATGGCCGGAAGACCCAGTCGGTGCTGGTGATGGACAACGACCATCTGGTGCTGTCCGCCCTGTCCACCGGGACCATTGCCGGCCGGATTGAGGAGAAGGAGGAAGAGGAACCATGCTGAGGAAAAAAGAGAGGGGCCAGCTGATTGTGTTGTCCGGCCCCTCTGGAGTGGGAAAGAGCACCGTCATCGCCGAGCTGCTGGGCCGCCGGAAGGATATTTACTTTTCCGTCTCCTACACCACCCGGCAGCCCCGGACTGGGGAACAGGACGGGGTCAATTATAACTTTGTCACCCGGGAGGAGTTCCGGCGGATGATTGACCGGAACGAGCTGCTGGAGTACGCCGAGTATGTGGAGCACTTCTATGGCACCTCTTTGAAGGCCATCCAGGACCGGCTGGAGGCGGGAATCGACGTGCTGCTGGATATCGAGGTCCAGGGGGCCGCCAAGGTGAAGGCCCGGTGTCCCGAGGCTCTGTTTATCTTCATTATCCCCCCCTCCTATGAGGAGCTGTCCCGCCGGCTCCACCGGCGGAACACCGACAGCGAGGAGGTCATTGCCGGGCGGCTGGAAAAGGCCCGGGTGGAGTTTCGGGAGGTTCCGCAATACGATTATCTGGTCATCAACGACCATGTGTCCAGCGCCGTGGGAGAGATTGAGGCCATCCTGACCGCGGCCGCCTGCCGGGTGGAGAACCGGCGGCAGCTGCTGGCCCAGTTTGCCTGAGTGCCGGCGGGGGACGGCCCCCTTGAAGACGCCGCACCTGATTTTTTGAGAAGAGGAGTCTTTTGTTATGATGCTCTATCCCGCTATGAAGGACCTTTTGGAGAAGGTGTCCAGCCGCTATGAGCTGGTGAATGTGGTGGCCTGCCGGGCCCGCCAGATCTCCAGCGAGGCGGAGATGTCCGGGGAGCCCCTGGATGAGAAGCCCGTCAGCATTGCCATCCAGGAGGTGGCCGAGGGAAAGCTGACCGGAGAGCTGTAGCCGAAAAAGCGAAGGGGAGGGCCTCTCCTTCGCTTTCCTTGCGTCAGAGAAACGATGCCGAAGGGAGAAGCGGACATGGGGCGAACGGTCGCAAAAATTGCTGTGTCCAAGGCGGTCTATGCCATCGACAAGCCCTATGACTATCTGGTGCCGGAGGAGCTGAAAGGCCGGCTGGAGCCTGGAAGCCGGGTGCTGGTGCCCTTTGGGGCGGGCAACCGGGGCTCAGAGGGAGTGGTCCTCTCCCTTCAGACACAGCCGGAGCCCGGACCGTCCCTGAAGGCCGTCCAGGCGCTGCTGGACGAGACGCCGGTGCTGGACCGGCAGGCGGTCCAGCTGGCCCTTTGGATGCGGGAGCGGTACTTCTGCACAGTGTATGACTGTGTCAAGGCCATGCTCCCGGCGGGGCTGTACTTCGCCCTGCGGGACTGCGTGGTGCTGGAGAGCGGCGTGGATTGGGAGGATGCTTTTCAGGCCGCTGGATCCCATCAGGCCGCCAGGCATCTGGTGGAGCTGCTCCACGCCTGGGGTGGCCGGGGGGATATGGAGCAGATCCGCACCGCCTTTGGAAGCCGGGACCCCAACCCGGCCATCCGTCAGCTTACAGAGGCCCATGTCCTCCGGCTGGAGACCTGTACCCAGCGGGGGGTGGGGGACAAGAAGGAGAAGCTGGCGGTGCTGGCCATCCCAGCGGAGGACGCTATGGCCATGGTGACGCCCCGGAGGAAATCAGCGCCCCTGCGGTATGCCGTGACCGAGCTGCTGTGCGCTCTGGGGGCAGCCTCCGCCAAGGAGCTGTGCTATTTTACTGGGGCCTCCATGCCCACCCTCAAGTCCCTGGAGCGCAGCGGCATCCTCACCCTGGAGGGGCAGGAGGTTTTCCGCCGTCCCCGTGTGGAGGAGGTCCCCCCCGCCCTGCCCCCAGTGCTGAACCAGGAGCAGCAGACCGCCTTCGAGGGGCTGGACGCCCTGGCCCGGGAGGGAAAACCCGTTGCCGCTCTCCTCTATGGAGTCACCGGCAGCGGCAAAACCCAGGTCTACATCCGGCTGATTCAGGCGGCCCTGGACCGGGGGAGGACCGCCCTGGTGCTGGTGCCCGAGATTGTCCTCACACCCCAGTTGCTGCGCATTTTTGCCGCCCACTTCGGGGGGCAGGTGGCGCTGCTCCACAGCTCCCTCCGGGCGGGGGAGCGGTACGATGAGTGGAAGCGGGCCCGCCAGGGGAAGGCCAGCGTGGTCATCGGCACCCGGTCGGCCGTCTTCGTCCCCTTGGACAACCTGGGCCTTATCATCCTGGACGAGGAGCAGGAGAGCAGCTATAAGTCAGAGAACGTCCCCCGGTACCACGCCCGGGATGTGGCCAAGTACCGGTGTGTCCAGTACAGCGCCCTGCTGGTGCTGGGGTCGGCCACCCCCTCTCTGGAGACCATGTACCAGGCCCAGACAGGGCAGCTTCACCTGTTCTGCCTCCGCCAGCGGTACAACCGGCAGTCTCTGCCCCAGGTGGTCATTGCCGACCTGCGCCAGGAGCTGCGCCAGGGCAATTTCACCTCCATCAGCACGCCCTTGGCCCGGGAGCTGGAGGACAACTGGAAGCGGGGAGAACAGGCTATCCTCTTTCTGAACCGCCGGGGGGCCAACCGGATGGTGTCCTGCGGGGAGTGCGGTCAGGTGCCCGAGTGCCCCCGGTGCTCGGTCAAGCTCACCTACCACTCGGCCAACCACCGTCTGATGTGTCACCACTGCGGCCACTCCCAGCCCCTGCCCCCCGCCTGCCCCTCCTGCGGGGGCCTGCTGAACTTTATCGGTGTGGGAACCCAGCGGGTCCAAGAGGAAGTGGAGGAGCGCTTCCCTGGCATGGAGGTGCTGCGGATGGACACCGACACCATCTCTGCCGCCCACCCCCACGAGGCCCTGCTGGACCGGTTCCGGCGGGAGAAAATTCCCGTCCTGGTGGGGACCCAGATGGTGGCCAAGGGACTGGATTTTGAAAATGTGACGCTGGTAGGGGTGGTGGCCCCTGACCTGTCCCTCTATGTGGACGACTTCCGGGCAGGGGAGCGGACTTTCTCCCTTCTCACCCAGGTGGTGGGCCGGGCCGGTCGGGGAAACAAACGGGGCCGGGCGGTGATTCAGACCTACACCCCGGACAACGACGTGATCCGCTCCGCCGCCTGCCAGGACTACGACAGCTTCTACCGGGAGGAGATCGAGCTGCGCCGCCTGCGCCGCAGTCCTCCCTTTGCCGATCTGGTGCTGCTTCACGCCTCCGGCGTGGACGAGGGGGCGGTGCTCCGGTGTTGCATCCGCCTGCGACAGGCGCTGGAGCCAGCCCTGGCCGGGCTGAAGGGGGAGTGGCAGCTGCTGGGCCCGGCCCCGGCGTCGGTGGTCCGGGTGAACAACCGCTTCCGGTACCAGCTGACCCTGACCGGGGTGCTGAACCGGGAGGCCCGGGCCTTGATTGCCCATATGCTCCGGGCGGCCCAGCGGGATAAGGAAAACCGGGGTGTGTCCGTGTATGCAGACGTGAACCCGTATCATAGTTAAAGGAGAGATGCCGGCATGGCCATTCGAGAGATTCTGGTTGAGGGGGACCCTGTACTGAACAAGCGGTGTCACCCGGTGACAAAATTTGACGAGAAGCTGTCCCATTTGATGGACGACCTGCGGGAGACGCTGGAGGAGGCCAAGGGTCTAGGCCTGGCGGCGCCCCAAGTGGGAATTCTCCGCCGGGCGGCAGTGGTGGTCGTGGATATAGACACGGGAGAGATGGTGGAGCTTATCAACCCGGAGATCATAGCCCAGAGTGGGGAACAGAACGGCCTGGAGGGCTGCCTGTCCGTCCCGGGCATGTGGGGCTATGTCACCCGGCCGGACTGGGTGAAGATCCGCGCACAGGACCGGCAGGGAAACTGGTTCGAGATGGAGGGGAACGATATGACCGCCCGGTGCTTCTGCCACGAGCTGAGCCACCTGGACGGCCACCTGTACACCGAGCTCACCGACCGGCTCTACACCTCGGAGGAGGTGGATGAGATGATGGAGGAGGACGAGTAATGCGGATTGTCTTTATGGGCACCCCGGATTTCGCCGTCCCTTCCTTGGAGGCCCTGGCAGAGGCGGGGCACTCCGTTGTGGGCGTGATCAGTCAGCCGGACAGGCCGGTGGGCCGGCACCAGAACCGGCTCCAGCCCACCCCGGTAAAGGCGTGCGCCCAGGCCCGCAATATCCCCGTCTTCCAGCCGGAGAAGCTGCGGGATGGAGCTGCCCTGGCCTGGCTGAAAGAGCGGGACCCGGAGCTGATTGTTGTGGCTGCCTATGGCCGCATCCTCCCCGATGATATCCTGGCCCTGCCCCCCAGGGGATGTATCAACGTCCACTCCTCCCTGCTGCCCAAGTACCGGGGGGCCGCCCCCATCAACTGGGCCATCCTCAACGGGGAGCGGGAGACCGGCGTCACCATCCAGCGGATGGTCCGGGACATGGACGCCGGGGATATCATCCTCCAGCGCGCCACCCCCATCGGGGAGACAGAGGACGCCGCCGCCCTCTATACCCGCCTGGCCGGGCTGGGCGGGGAGCTGCTCATCGAGGCTGTGGCCCAGATCCAGGCGGGGACCGCCGTCTATACCCCCCAGGACCACGAGAAGGCCACCCTGGCCCCCATGCTGTCCAAGGAGATGTCCCCGGTGGACTGGAGCCAGAGCGCCCAGGCGATCTTCGACCAGATCCGGGGCCTGTACCCCTGGCCGGGGGCCTCTACCACCGCCCTCACCGGCGAGCCCATCAAGCTGTGGGGGGCTCAGGTGGTGGAGACCCACCTCCATGACGCCGCGCCCGGCTCTGTGACCGCCACCAACCGGGGGGGCATCGACATCGCCTGCGGCGATGGCCAGACCCTGCGGATTCTGGAGCTCCAGGCCCCCGGCGGCAAGCGGATGTCCGCCGCCGCCTATCTGGCGGGACACCCCATCCAGGTATAGCGCTGTGGGTGCAGTTGTTGAGCAGGTTCACCCCCGCTGTTAAGATATTCTGCAAAACGAAGTTTTGCACGGAATGTTTTCTTTTGCTTCTTTTCTTTTTCAAAAGAAAAGAAGAGAGAGGCAGGTGAAGAGGAATGGACGCCCGGGAAGCGGCGATGCTGGCCCTGAACGCAGGAGAGCGGCAGGGGGGCTGGTCCGAGGGAGAGCTGAAAAAGCGGCTGGCGGCGGCAGGGCTGGACAGCCGGGACGCGGCCCTGGCCACCCGGCTGTGTTACGGGGTACTGCAAAACCGGATTCTGCTGGATTTCCGCCTGGGTCAATTCTCCCGTCTGCCTCTGGGCCGGATGGAGAGTAAGGTGCGGCAAATCCTCCGCTTGGGGGCCTGCCAACTCCTCTTTTTCGACCGGATTCCCCACAGCGCGGCGGTGAACAGCGCAGTGGCGCTGACCAAGCGGTACAGCAAAAATCCCCGGGCCGCAGGGATGGTCAACGGCGTTCTCCGCAATCTGGAACGGAACCTGGACCGGCTGCCGGCGATTCCAAAAGGAGATATTTCGGAATATTTCTCCATTTTGTATTCCCACCCCCAGTGGCTGGTGGACATGCTTTTGCCCCTTCTGGGGGAGAAGGAGACAGAGGAGCTGCTGACAGCCAACAACACTCCGCCCCCCACATCGGCGGTGGTGAATCCCCTGCGCACCACCCCCGAGGCCCTGCTTGTCCGGCTGGCGGAGGAGGGGGCGGAGGCGGAGCTCCACCCCTGGCTGGAGGGCTGTCTCCTCCTGGGGAAAACCGGGGATTTGGAGGCGCTGCCAGCCTTTCAGCAGGGGCTGCTCCACATCCAGGACCCGGCCTCCCGGCTGGCGGTGCTGGCCTCTGGCGCTTCCCCCGGGATGCGGGTGCTGGATGTGTGCGCTGCTCCAGGCGGAAAGAGCTTCTCTGCCGCCATGCAGATGGAGGGGAAAGGAGAAGTCCTTGCCTGTGACCTCCATCCCCACAAGAAACGGCTGCTGGAGGCGGGAGCGAGACGGCTGGGGCTGTCCTGCCTTACAGCCGGGACGGCGGACGGCCGGGTCTTTCGCCCGGAATGGGACGCCGCCTTTGATCTGGTGCTGGTGGACGCCCCCTGCTCCGGCCTTGGGGTCATCCGAAAGAAGCCGGACATCCGGGAAAAGGATCCTGCCGCTCTGGAGGGCCTGCCCCCGGTGCAGAAGGCCATTTTGGCCAATGCCGCCCGGTATGTCCGGCCCGGCGGGGCGCTGCTCTACTCCACCTGCACCCTGCTGACCCGGGAAAACGAGGATGTGGTCCATGGCTTCCTGGCGGAGCGCCCGGATTTCAAGGCGGAAGCCTTTACACTCCCTGGGCCGGTGGGGGTGTGCCCGACAGGGAGCGTCACCCTGTGGCCCCAGCGCCACGGGACGGACGGTTTTTTTCTTTGCAAGCTGAGAAGGGAGGGGTGAGGCAGCTTTGGTTGACATCAAATCCATGGACCTGGAGGAGCTGACCGCCTGGCTGAAGGACCAGGGGGAGCCGGCCTACCGGGCCAAGCAGGTGTTTCAATGGCTGTATCGCGGAATTACCTCCTTTGAGGAGATGACCAACCTGCCCAAGGCCCTGCGGCAGAAGCTGGAGGAGCAGTGTGTGCTGACACCGCCCCGCGTGGCCCGGAAGCAGGCGTCGGCCGACGGTACCATCAAGTACCTGTGGCAGCTGGCCGACGGCAACTGCATTGAGACCGTGCTGATGCGCTACCGCCACGGAAACACGGTGTGTATCTCCAGCCAGGTGGGCTGCCGCATGGGCTGCGCCTTCTGCGCCTCCACTCTGGCTGGACGGGTGCGGGACCTGACGCCGGGGGAGATGATCGACCAGGTGCTGTTCACCCAGACGGACAGCGGCCTGCCCGTGTCCAATCTTGTGCTGATGGGCATTGGAGAGCCCCTGGACAACTTTGACACGGTGCTGAAGTTCCTCCATCTGGTCAACTGCCCGGAGGGGCTGAACATCGGGATGCGGCACATCTCCCTGTCCACCTGCGGCCTGACAGAAAAAATTGACAAACTGGCCCAATATGGGTTACAATTAACATTATCGGTCTCCCTCCACGCCCCGGACGACGACACCCGGTCCCGGTTGATGCCGGTGAACCGCTCGGTGGGGGTGGAAAAGCTGATGGAGACCTGCCGCCGGTATTTCCAGACCACCGGGCGGCGTATTTCCTACGAGTACGCCATGATTGACGGGGTGAACGACGCCCCCTGGCAGGCCGACCGGCTGGCGGAGCTGCTGCGGGGGACGCCGGGGCATGTGAACCTGATCCCCCTCAACCAGGTGGAAGAGAGCCCCCTGAAGCCCAGCCGGCACCTGGCCGCCTTTCAGAAGCGGCTGGAGAGCCAGGGGATCCCAGTGACCGTCCGGCGCAGGCTGGGGGGCGACATTGACGCCTCCTGCGGACAGCTGCGCCGGAGGGCCATGAGAGAAAGCCGGAACACCGGCAGAAAAGAGGACGATATTCCATGAATGTTTGGGGGATTACCCACCGAGGTGCGGTGCGGCAGCAGAATCAGGACGCCTTTTCCTCCCGGACGCTGGAGGATGGCCGTGTCATTGCCCTGGTGTGCGACGGTATGGGCGGGGCCAGGGCCGGCAATGTGGCCAGCACCATGGCTGTTGAGCTGTTCATGGAGCGCTTCGCCCAGGCAGAGGGGGCGGCGGATGTGGAGGAGCGGCTGCGCTCCGCCGCCGCTCTGGCCAATGAGCATGTTTTTCGACGTTCTATTCAGGAGCCAGCCTGCGCCGGGATGGGCACCACGCTGGTGGCCGTGCTGGCGGGACTGGAGGAGGCCGTGTTCCTCAACGAGGGGGACAGCCGGGCCTATCACATCTCCGGCGGAATCATTCAGCGGGTTACACGGGACCACTCTGTGGTGGAGGACCTGGTGCAGCGGGGAGAGCTGACCCGAGAGCAGGCTAGAGTCCATCCCCACCGCAATCTGATTACCCGTGCCCTGGGGGCCGACCCAGAGCTCCAGGCCGACTGCTTCCGCCGGGCGCTGGCCCCGGGCGACGCAATTTTGCTGTGCAGCGACGGGTTGAGCAACGTGGTGGAGGAGAACGCCTTGCTGGAGGAGGTCCTTCGGGGAGAGGATGACTCCTGCTGCCAGCGCCTGCTGGAAGCCGCCCTGGCCCAGGGGGCCCCGGACAATGTGACGGCGGTGCTGATTCGATGCTGAGGCGGCATGATGGAGACACAAGAAAGGAGGTAATTTACCATGGATCACTACATAGGTAAATTACTGGACAACCGGTATGAGATTCTGGAGGTCATCGGCACCGGCGGCATGGCCCGAGTCTACCGGGCCCGGTGCCACCGGCTGAACCGGCTGGTTGCCATCAAGATTTTGCGGGAGGACTTGGCCCAGGACGCAGAGTTTCGCCGCCGCTTTCATGACGAGTCCCAGGCCATTGCCATGCTGTCCCATCCGAACATTGTGGCGGTGTACGACGTAAGCCGGTCCTCGGACCTGGAATATATCGTCATGGAGCTGATTGACGGCATTACCCTGAAGCAGTATATGAACAAGAAGGGCGGCAAGCTGAACTGGCGGGAGGCGCTCCACTTTATCACCCAGATTGTGAAGGCCCTGGGCCACGCCCACAGCCGGGGCATCATCCACCGGGATATCAAGCCCCAGAATGTGATGGTCCTCCGGGATGGCAGCGTGAAGGTGTCTGACTTCGGCATCGCCCGGGTGGCCTCCGGGGGCCACAGCACCCTTACCCAGGAGGCGTTGGGCTCGGTCCACTATATCTCCCCGGAGCAGGCCAGGGGAAGTTATATTGACACCCGCTCGGATCTGTACTCTGCCGGTGTGGTTTTATACGAGATGATTACTGGCCGCCTGCCCTTCGAGGGGGATACCCCTGTATCGGTGGCCATTCAGCACATCAACTCCATCCCCCTGTCCCCCCGGGAGCTGGACCCCTCCATTCCTGATGCCCTGGAGTCCATCACCATGAAGGCCATGTCCCCCGACCCGGACACCCGGTATCTCTCCGCGGACGAGATGCTGGCCGATTTGGAGGAGTTCCGAAAAAATCCCAACATCAATTTTGACTATAATCTCCACGAGCTGCCCCTGGAGGAGCACGACGAGGACCGTACCCAGGTTCGTCCCATCCCCGCGCCCCGACGGGAGGTTCGGGACTATGACCGCGGCCACAGCCGGTCCTCCGGCCAGAGGGGGCGGCCCCAGCGGCGTTATGAGGATGACGAGGACGAAGATGACCGCCGTCGAGGGCCGGTATGGCCCATTGTGCTGTCGGTGCTGGCGATTCTTCTGTTTGTGGGGGCGGTGTTCTACTTCCTGTGGAACACGATTCTGTCCAGCATGGTGAAGCCCCCGGAGACCTATCTGGTCCCCAATGTGGTGGGAACCATCTATGAGGAGACGGTGAACAATACCGAGCTGTTGGACCGCTTTACCCTGGTGCTGGGCCCGGCTGAGGAGAATGAAGCCCCTGCCGGCACCATCCTCCGTCAGGACCCCGTCGCCGACAGCGAGGTGGGGGCCGCTGTCACCGAGATTACCGTCACCGTCAGTGCAGGCACCAAGGTGGTCTATATGCCCGATCTCACCGATATGGAGTACCGGGAGGCCTTCCTGGCGATCCAGAATGCAGAGCTGACCTATGACTCCAATGAGTTGAGCTATGAGCACGATGATGAGGTGGAGAAAAACCACATTATCTCTTTCCTCCCCCTGCCGGACACCCCCATGGCCCCCGGCTCCAAGGTCCAGCTGGTCATCAGCCTGGGCCCGGAGGATAAGCCCTTCCCCATGCCCAGCTTTGTGGACATGACCGAGGAGGTGGCTAAGACCCAGATCACCCGGATGGGGCTGGAGGTGGGCTCCATCAAAAAGGCCTACAGCGATACCGTAGCCGAGGGGATTGTCATGGACCAGAGCCCCGCCGCCACAGAGGAGGTCAAGGAGGGGGACAAGGTGACTCTGACCGTGAGCCAGGGGCCGGACCCCGCCACACAGGAGCCCCCCGAGCCCCCCAAGCCAGAGACTGTAAGCCGCACAGTGGAGATTCCTCTGCCGGCTTCGGGCGAGGTGGTCAACCTCCAGGTGATGATGGACGGCAAGACGGTCCACAACGAGGACTATGACAGCGCCATGAAGTCCTATGTCCCCATTAACGTGTCGGCTCCAGCGGGTCTGCGGATACCAGTCATCTACTTCTGGGATGGCGTGCAGAGCGGCAGCATCACCGTGGAGTTTTAACCGCCTATGGCAGAAGGCGTGATTATGAAGGCCCTCAGCGGCTTCTACTATGTGGACGACGGGGCGTCCCTCACCACCTGCCGGGGCCGGGGGAAGCTCCGGCGGGAGAAAAACCCTCCTCTGGTGGGGGACCGGGTGCGGTTTACCCCTCTGGGGGATGGGCAGGGCGCGCTGGAGGAGGTGTTTCCCCGAAAAAACCAGTTCACCCGCCCCGCCGTGGCCAATGTGGACCAGCTGGTATTGGTGGTCTCCCAGGCCATTCCCGTTACAGAGCCCTTTCTTATCGACCGGGTGGCCGCCATTGCCGCCAGCCGGGGCTGCCCCAGCCTGGTCTGCATCAACAAGTGCGATCTGGACCCGGGGGAGGAGCTGAAGCGTATCTACCGCACCGCAGGCTTTCCTGTTGTCCGGGTGAGCGCCGTCACCGGCCAGGGTCTGGAGGAGCTGCGCGCCCTTCTGGCGGGAAAGATCTCCGCTTTTACCGGAAACTCCGGGGTGGGGAAGTCCAGCCTGCTCAACGCCCTGGAGCCCCGGATGGCATTGGCTACCGGGGAGGTGAGCCGTAAGCTGGGCCGGGGACGGCACACCACCCGCCATGTGGAGCTCTTCCATCTGGCCGGGGGCCTTGCCGCGGATACCCCCGGATTCTCCTCCTTTGACCTGGAGCGGTCCGAGGTGTTGCGGAAGGAGGCGCTGGCGGCCTGTTTCCCCGACTTCGCCCCCTATGTGGACGCCTGCCGTTTTCTGGACTGCGCCCATGTGAAGGAGGCGGGGTGCGCTGTGCTGGAGGCCGTGCGCCAGGGGAAGGTACAGCCCACGCGCCACCAGAGCTATGTCCGCCTGTATGAGCAGGCCAAAAGCATCCCGGATTGGGAGCGCACGTAAACAGAGCCCAGGGCCCGATGGTTTCATCGGGCCCTGGGCCGCTTTCAGCGGAAATTTTGTAAAGCTTCCCACAGTGGGTCAAAAATCCATCGAAAGAGGTCTGACGATAAAAAATTTCACGCCGGTTATCATCGTATGAAAGACTTTTCCGGGGAGATACTGAATGCAGAGTATCAAGGCGGGAGGCTTTCTGGTATGCAGCATAAAGTAGAGATCTGCGGCGTGAATACTGCCAAGCTGAAGGTACTGAAGAGTGAAGAGACCCAGGAACTGCTGCTGCGGGCCAAGGCGGGGGATCAGGAGGCCCGGGAACGGCTGATTGCGGGCAATCTGCGGCTGGTGCTGTCGGTGATCCAGCGGTTTACCAACCGGGGAGAGAATGTGGACGACCTGTTTCAGGTGGGGTGTATCGGGCTGATTAAGGCCATTGATAACTTTAACACCGATTTGGATGTGAAATTTTCCACCTACGGCGTCCCCATGATTGTGGGAGAAATCCGGCGCTACCTGCGGGACAACAGCGCTATGCGGGTCTCCCGGGCCATGCGGGACACCGCCTATAAGGTGCTCCAGGCCAAGGAGGCCTACATGGTGCAGCACCAGCGGGAGCCGTCGGTGGAGGAGATTTCCAAAATCCTGGGCATCAAGCGGGAAGATGTGGTCTTCGCCCTGGACGCCATTCTGGAGCCGGTCTCTCTGTATGAGCCGGTGTATTCCGACAACGGGGACACCATCTGCGTCATGGACCAGGTGAAGGACAACAAGAACTCTGACGAGGTGTGGCTGGAGCACATCGCCCTGAAGGAGGCGGTGTCCCACCTGAACGAGCGGGAGCGGAAAATTCTCGCCATGCGGTTTTTTCAGGGGAAGACGCAGATGGAGGTGTCAGCCGAGATTGGAATATCCCAGGCCCAGGTCTCCCGCCTGGAGAAAAATGCCCTGCGTCAGATTCGGAAGGAGCTATAAATATAGAGGCGGTCCGCTGCTTGCAGCCGGCCGTCTCCGTATTTTTTATAAAGCTCCACTGCGATTCCCGCCCCCCGCGGGGCGGGAACGCGAAAAAGAATCGGGACTTGCAAAAAAGCCGTTTGAGTATCTGAAAACATATACATTTTCAAATCAAAAAGGTATATCTTGAAAATTTGAAAAAACGGCTTAATTTTCTGTTTTTGGTGCCGATTATAAGAGTGTGAACAGAAAAAAATATCGTTTGAAAATATGGTATTTTAAAACCGCAAACAGGCTGACGGGCCTGGCAGCTTCAGGAGGAGGTTGCCCCGAAGAACGAAGGAGGCTTGCAGTGCTTTGTATTTCCATGCGGACCGGGGAGTATTTCACCGTCGGCGGCGACACCATGATTCCGTTTGACCACCTGTACGGCGACCGGACCCACATGGCCATCCACGCCCCCAGAGAAATCCCGATTGTGCGGGGGGCGGCGCATTCACCTGGTTTCACCCGGTTCCGGGCCGGCTGAAATATTGTTCCGCGCTGGCGGTTCGGAGTGTTGTGGCCACGACGCTCCCAACGAAAGGCGCTCCACGACCTGTGCTTCGGTAAAAGGATGCTCCGGGGCACATTAAAAGACGAAAGGAGTCATATTCCATGCGTATTCAGCACAATATTATGGCTATGTCAGCCTACCGCAACTACACCAACAACGTCGCCGCCATGAAGAAGAACCTGGAGAAGCTCTCCTCCGGCTACAAGATCAACCGCGCCGGTGACGACGCCGCCGGTCTGGCCATTTCGGAGAAGATGCGCGCCCAGATCACCGGTCTGGAGACCGCCCAGAAGAACGCCAAGGACGGCATCTCCCGGGTGCAGACCGCCGAGGGCGCTCTGTCTGAGGTCCACGACATGCTCAACCGTATGGTGGAGTTGGCCACCCAGTCCGCCAACGGCACCTATGACAACGAGACCGAC
>JAAWAD010000027.1 GCA_022791995.1 Lawsonibacter sp. | reverse complement strand
CCTCGGTGGAGTCGGCAATCAGGTCCCGGGTCACCAGGGAGTACTTCATCCCCACGTGGCCCATGGCAATGCCGTCGCACACCGCAATGGCCGGGAACTCCACCGGGGTGCCCCCGGCGGCCCGGATGCCCGCCTTCACCGCTTCGGCAATCTTGTCCAGGTTCATGTGGCCGGGGACAATCTCGTTGTAGGAGCACACCACCCCGATCAGGGGGCGCTCCAGCTCCTCCCTGGTGTAGCCCAGGGCGTACAGCAGGGAGCGGTTGGGCGCGGCAGGAATTCCTTTTTTCACGACATCAGAGCGCATATTGAAAACCTCCCAATCTATGTTTCACGCGTTGTCTGATTTCTCTCGCGTTGTCTGATTTCTCTCGCGTTGTCTGACCACATGATACTATATGCCGCTGGACATGTCAAGTGAAAATGTGGTAGAATATAAAAGTGTTGACCCACCTTCTTCAGGCGGGCCAACAGCAATGTTTTGCATTGGTACAAATGAAAACCACTATAATAATCAATAACTATCCTGCGTATTCTAATTCATACAGGCCATCTGCATAGCTTCCAACTTTGATTGGTTGTTTCGCTGTTATATATTGAGTTGATACCATGGCCCCTGTTTGATCCCGGGAAATTAAATTTCCTGGTGTATAACGCATACGAGGTGTAAAGACAACTCTGGCCCTTTCGCCGGGTCCTACATGATGTGTAGAACCCCAAGTAGTGGCCGAACTAGCCGTGAACGCTCCTGAAAGTTGAAGCTGAATGATTCTTTTTATTTCTACCGAAACACTAGCATTCACAGACCATTCAAAAGTTTTACTTGATCCCTGACTAATTTCGGCCCCAAGATTATTGCCAGCAACCCAAGGTGTAATAGGAGTTGTTTGAGTCCTATCAAAAAGGCTCATAATATTGGGGGTATCAACATGGAAAGATGTATCTACAATTGATGCTACTAAGGCTGGTGAATTGACACTATTAGCAAGAAAAGATTCGTTTAATTGTTCCGAAAGAGCCATTTCAAGTTGTATTTGGGCATATTCCTCCGCTGTCACTTTACGAAGAACTCCATCTAAAATGACTGTTACTGTATCTAAATATTCTACATTTGGGTCTAATTCGTTGCCATCTAAAGTACAGAAAGTATCTTCATCATAAGGAAACTCATCAACCGCAAAAACTGGTAGGGCCAACGAAAGGCACAGGCAACTTGAAATTATAAAATTATAGCGGCCAAAAACTTTTTCATGGTAAGGCGCTCCTTTCTAATAATATATCTTAGAATAATACACACCCTGGGCCCCAAAATCACCATTTTGGGGGAGCATAATGGACACAGGAATTGTCCATTGACTACTTTCATCTGTAACGGTTAATTTCCCATAAATACACTGATACAGCGGAGCAAACATCACACGGAGATAATTTTGATTTGAAAATTGAAGTTGAAAAGGCAACTCCTCTAACGTAGTAACGGCATCAAAGGACCATTCTAGCTCCTCCAAGAGCTTTGAAAGAGGGCTTTCTTTTTCTTTATTCAGATTTGCACAAAATGTAACCGGGAACAATTGCTGAAAAATTATTTTGTCGGCGTGGCTATCCCGCACAACCATAGAAACCGGTTGAGCCAAAGAGAACAAAACAACATCTCTTGTCAAATAAAGTTCCATTTGGTAATGAATTGTTTGAACATCATGACTAGCAGAAAATTGTATTGCACTTTCTGATATTATATAATCGGAAGTGGTGTTGATCTCTGGAACTGAGACATAGAAGTTCTGGCGAATAAAAACAGGTCCCTCTACAGTTTCCTGGTTTACATTGAACTGCGTCTGAAGTGAGAGTGCATTTTGTTCCGTAGATGGCAGATTCATAGCATCCTTTTGTAAACTGACGATACCAAGGAATATGACGCCTAGAGCAAATAATGCTAAATAAATGAATCGTTTTTTTACTTTAATTTAGCATCCTCCCTCCTTTTTATTTGCTCTTCCTGATTTCATAAGCATCCTCCTTTCAATTTTTCAAAATGTTGCAACAGCCTCTTACACTATCCAATTTTATTATACCAAACGAAAAAAGAATTGTCAATACAAATATATTTTTTTCTTTTTTTTAATATTTTTTGTGCAATAACATCAATTTTGAATCAGGTGAGGGGAAATCGATGGAACGGCAGAATCTCTCCCAGCAGACGGCCCAGCGGCTGTACAACATGATTGTGGTGAAGCGGCGGCTCTCCCCGGGGGAGAAGCTGCCCAACGAGCTGGAGCTCTCCCAGAAGCTGGGGGTAAGCCGGGCCACCCTGCGGGAAGCCATCCAGTCGCTGATTGGCCAGGGGCTGCTGGAGGTGCGCCGGGGAAAGGGCACCTTTGTCTCGGAGCAGGCGGAGGCGGCGGGCGACTTCGGCTTCTCCGCGCTGGAGCACATACGGGGGCAGCTGCGGGACCTCTTCGAGCTGCGGGAGATCTTCGAGCCCCAGGCCGCCCGTCTGGCCTGCCAGCGGGCCACGGAGGAGGAGCTTCAGGCCATTCTGGACCGGGGGGCGGCGGTGGAGCGGTGCATCCGGGAGGGGACCGACCGGGTCCAGGCCGACCGGGCTTTCCACGCGGCCATTGTCCAGGCCGCCCACAACGAGTACATGGTCCGCCTCCTCCCCGTCATCGACCGGGCGGTGGAGGCCGCCGTCCAGTCCGGCCTTCAGGGGGAGCAGCTGGCCCAGGACACCCTGCATGACCACGCTCTGCTGCTGGAGTTCATCCGCAAGCGGGACGGGGAGGGGGCCCAGCTGGCCATGGCCATCCACATGCGCCGCAGCGTGGTTGTGATGGGGCTGTAGAGGAAAGCCTATTGACAAGGGGCCGCGCTTCCCCTTATACTCTTGGGAAAAGGAGAGGATTGCCTTGACGAAAAAGGAGCTGCTGGACCGCTGCGCCCGTACAGGGGAGGAGCGGGTTCTGCTGGCCCGGGTGCTGGACAAGCTGGAGCAGGCCCAGGGCCGGGGCATTCCTGCCCACACCCCCTTTCTCTCCCCGGGGGAGCAGGCCGCCGTGGCCGATCTGCTGGCCGCCTGGGGCAATGCGAAGTGTATCTTCTGGGGCGGATATTCCGACGCGGAGCGCAGCGTCTGCCTCTTTCTCCCCGACTGGCAGGAGGCGGAGGACGCCCTCCAGGACCCGGAGGGCCCCCTGGCGGCGGCGGAGGCTGTCTTTCCCCTCGGGGCGGAGCCGGGACACCGGGACATCCTGGGGGCGCTGATGGGGCTGGGCCTCACCCGGGAGAAGCTGGGGGACATCCTCCTGCCGGAGCCGGACCGCTGCCAGGTGGTCCTTCTGCGGGAGACGCTGCCCATTCTCCTGTCCCAGTGGGAGAGCGCCGGGCGCTGGCACGTGTCCCCCCGGGCCATCCCCCTGAACGAGCTGGCCCCCCGCCCCCTCCAGGGCAGGGTACTCCGGGACACCGTGGCCTCCCCCCGGCTGGACGCGGTGCTGGCCGCCGGGTTCTCCCTGCCCCGCTCCAAGGCCGCCGCCTATATCGCCGCCGGAAGGGTGGCCGTCAACCACCGGGAGTGCCTGAAGGGGGACAAGCTGGTGGAGGAGGGGGATGTGCTTACCTGCCGGGGGCTGGGCAAATGTATTCTCCGGGAAATGCCGGGCCAGTCCAAAAAGGGCCGGACGATGCTGGTGTTAGAGAGGTTTTCATGATGGAACAGGAAAAAATTGACCGAATCAACGCGCTGGCCCGCAAGGCCAAAAGCCCGGCGGGCCTGACCCCAGAGGAGGAAGCGGAGCGGGCCGCCCTGCGCCGGGAGTATGTGGCCGCCTTCCGGGCCAGTCTCACCGCCCAGCTGGAGCATACCGTGGTCCAGTACCCCGACGGCACCCGCCGCCCCCTGAAGCGCAGGACGGAGCGCCGGGACGGGTAAAATCTGTAGAAATTCTGAACACGGAAGCGATTGACAAGGGGCTGTCTTTTTGGGATAATGGAGCCTGTCCCAAAACACAGCGACAGACGTTCAAAAACAGCCAAAATTTAGGGCCGCCCTTTTTAAAAGGGCGGTGGGTCCAGGGCAAAGCCCTGGCAGGTCCAGGGCAAAGCCCTGGCAGGTCCAGGGCAGAGCCCTGGTGGGTTTGGGCAAAGCCCAACATCAAAGGAGGCACTATGGCTCGGATCAAATTTACCACCGACTCCGCCGCCGATATCTCCCCCGCCGCCCAGCAGGAGCTGGACATCCAGGTTCTCCCCTTCCCCATCATCCTGGGCGAGCGGGAGCTGGCCGACGGTGTGGACTTCACCCCGGACGACTTCTACGAGATGCTGCTGGCCGCCCCCAGCATTCCCACCCACGCCCAGCTGAACCCCTACGCCTTTACCCAGTGCTTTGAGGAGGCCCAGGAGGCGGGATACGACGCCCTGATCCACACCTCCATCAACTCCAAGGGCTCCGCCACCTTCCAGAACGCCCTCCAGGCCCGGGAGGACTTCTACGAGGACCACCCGGAGGCCAGAGAGGCCTTTCCCATCCATATCATCGACTCCAAGGTGTACACCATGGGCTATGGCTGGGCGGTGATTCAGGGGGCCCGGATGGCCCGGGAGGGAAAATCCGCCCCGGAAATCGCCGCCTGGATCCAGGACTGGGTGGACCATGTGCGTGTCATCTTCTCCCCCCTGGACCTGCGCTTTGCCAAGCGCTCGGGGCGCATCTCCGCCGCCGCCGCCTTCGTGGGAGAGGCCCTGGGCCTCAAGCCCGTCATGACCTTCACCGACGGGGAATCCAAAATCCTCTCCAAGGTGCGGGGAGAGAAAAACGTCGTCGCCTCCATCACCGCCCTGTGCAAGAAGGAGCGCCGCCCCGGCACCCCCTTCCTTCTCATCCGGGGGAACAACCTGGAGCAGGCCGCAAAGCTGGAGGAGGCCTGCCGCCAGGAACTGGGCGAGGCCCCTGCCCTCCAGTTCCCCATCGGCGGGGTCATTGCCATTAACGCCGGCCCCAACCTGGTGGGCCTGGTCTACCGCACGTGAATAACGTTCCGCCCCCCTCCGTCGAGGGGGGCTTTTGTTCCTTTCTTGAAAGAAAGGAACCGAAAGAACTTTCCATGTTACAGACATGTGCAGGGGCGGTATCACCCGCCCACACAGAGGCAATCACGGTGGAATGGGCGGATGACATCCGCCCCTGCACACGAACGCGGAAACAGAAATTTTTCCGCCAAAATGGACCAGATTCCTTCTGCATAATATGGTATCATCGGGACAAGCTATAAGGAAACGAGGTGATTGCGACGAGACAGCTGAGTTGGCGGGAGCGGGGGGCAATCTGGCTGAGGCTGGGCGTCCGCCTGGGGCTGACGGCGGGGGCGCTGTGGCTGCTGGCCCGGTACGGGCGGCTGGCCCTGGCCTTGAGCGCCCCTTTTCTGGCGGCCCTGGGGGCGGCGGTTCTGCTCAATCCGCTGGTTCGGGCCTTTCAGCGGCGGATGGGCCTGTCCCGGCAGGTCTCCTCGCTGGTGCTGCTTTTGCTGCTGTTTGGTCTGCTGGGCACCGCCCTGGGCTGGCTGGCCTACGGGGCGGCCTCTGAACTGGTCAGTCTGGCGGAGAACTGGGACCAGCTGGCGGCGGGGGCCCGGGCGCTGCTGGAGCGCCTGGACCAGGGCTTCCGTCAGCTGGCGGCGGCCCTGCCCATCCCCTTCTCCCCGGACCAGGGACTGTCGGACCTGCTGCTGGAGGGCCTGGCGGGGGCCATCCCCGCCCTGGGAGACATGGCCTCTTATCTGGGCTCCAAGGCGGTCTCTGTCTCCTCCTTTCTGGTGGGGCTGGTCTTCTTTGTGATGGCCACCTACTTCCTCACGGCGGACCTGCCCTACCTGCGCAGCCGGGCGGCGGAGCGGCTGGACGAGGGGGCCCTGCATGTCCTGTCTCAGCTGCGGCACACCGCCCTGGGGGCCTTCGGCGGCTATCTCAAGGCCCAGCTGCTCCTGTCGGTGGGGGTGTTCGTCCTGCTGCTGGCCGGCTTTCTGCTCATCCGCCAGCCCTACGGCCTGCTGCTGGCCCTGGGGCTGGCCATCCTGGACTTTATCCCCATTGTGGGCTCGGGCACGGTCATGGTTCCCTGGTCCCTCCTGGCCCTGTGTACCCGGGACTATGCCGCCGCTGCCCGCATTCTGGCCCTCTGGGGGGCCATCGTCCTGTTTCGCCAGGTCATGGAGCCCAAATTTGTGGGGGACCAGACAGGGCTGTCCCCCTTTCTCTCTCTGGTGGGCATCTACACGGGCATGAAGCTGGCGGGGGTCCTGGGCATGGTGCTGGCTCCCATCGCCCTGCTGGTGGTGCTGAATCTGGCGGGCATGGGGGTGTTCCGGGGGCTGCGGCTGGATTTGACCGCCGCGTTCCGGGATCTCTCCGCCCTTCTGGCCCAGCGTCCAGAGGAATTTTGAGGTTCTGTCACAATTTCTTTTGGGAATGTTAAAAAATAAATTTCTTTTTCTTCATTGTTTTGTCATAATTCCGCGGTATCATATCCACAGTTCCAAGGACAAAGACATTTGAAGGGAGCAGAGATTCATGAGTGACTTCAATTTTTATAACAGCGAAAACGACGGCTACCGCGGCGGCTTCGGCGGCTATACCGACCCGGACCCTAACGCCGTCCCCCCCCAGGCCCCGAAGCGGCGGGGCGGCAAGCGGCGCATCGCCGCCCTGCTGCTGGCCTGCGCGGTGGTAGGCACCGGAGCCGGAGCGGGAGGCGCCGCCCTGTACGCCCACCTGGCCTCCCCCCAGACCTCCACCGTCCTCTACGAGGGAGAGCGCCCCCAGGTCCAGACCGTCATCAACAGCAACGCCGGCAAGCCCATGACCCCGGAACAGCTGTACGCCGCCAATCTGGCCTCCTGCGTGGGCATCACGGTGAACACCACGGTGAACATCTTCGGCCAGACCACCACCTCCGCCGCGTCGGGCTCGGGCTTTGTCCTCACCCAGGACGGCTACATCGCCACCAACTACCACGTCATCGAGGAGGCCGTGCGCAACAGCTCGGTCACCATCGACGTCTCCTTTGCCAACGGGGACAAGTACACCGCCTCCCTGGTGGGGGGGGAAAAGGACAACGACGTGGCCGTGCTGAAGATCGACGCCACTGGCCTGACCCCCGTCACCCTGGGCGACTCCAGCAAGCTGGTGGTGGGGGAGAGCGTCTACGCCATCGGCAACCCCCTGGGGGAGCTGACCTACTCCCTCACCGACGGCCTCGTCTCCGCCCTGGACCGGCTGATCACCACCAGCGGCACCGACGAAAACGGCCGCTCCACCAGCACCACCCTGAACGTGCTCCAGACCAACTGTGCCATCAACCCGGGCAACTCCGGCGGCCCCCTCTTTGACAGCTACGGCAACGTCATCGGCATCACCACCGCCAAGTATACCCAGTCCTCCTCCGGCGTCTCCGCCGAGGGCCTGGGCTTCGCCCTCCCCATCAACGACGTGAAGGACGTCCTCTCCGACCTGATCCGCCACGGCTACGTCACCGGCAAGCCCTACCTGGGCATCCAGGTCAACGTGGTGGACTCCCAGGCCCAGCGCTACGGCATCCCCGCCGGCGCGGTGGTGGAGTTTGTAGCGGAAAACTCCTGCGCCCAGAAGGCCGGTCTCCAGGTCAACGACATCATCACCGCCATCGGCGATACCGCCGTCGATTCCCCCTCCGCCCTCACCGCCGCCCTGTCCAGCAACTACAAGGCGGGGGACACCATCACCCTCACCGTCATCCGCCAGCAGGAGGAGGTCAAGCTCTCTATCACCCTGGACGAGCGCAACAGCGAGACCGAGGGCAATAACCAGCCCCAGCAGCAGTCCAGCCAGGAGAGCGTGCAGCAGCCCCAGCAGGGCAGCGGAAACGCCCAGTGGCCCTTCGGAAATCAGTGGCCCTTCGGCAACATGCTCCCCTGGTAAACAAACCGTTCCACCTCCCTCTCTCTTCATATACAGGCAGGAGCCGTCCTCTCCGGGGGATGGCTCCTGCCGTTTCCATGGAACAGCGGGGCAGGGATATGTAAGAGCCCCATGAAAAACGCCGCCCCGACATGAAGTGCCCCCAAAAAGTTAGACAAAAATAAGGCGGTAAAATTGTTCAAGCAGCCGAAAGGGCTTGT
>JAAWAD010000026.1 GCA_022791995.1 Lawsonibacter sp. | reverse complement strand
GCGGTCTCCGGGCGGAGGTAGACGGTGTTCTTGGCGTCCTCCGTGACCCCCTGGAAGGTCTTGAACATCAGATTGAACTGGCGGATGTCCGTCCAGTCGAACTTGCCGCAGGAGGGGCAGGCGATCTGGTGCTCCTGCACAAAGTCCTTCATCTGGCTCTGGCTCATGGCGTCCACGCTGTGTCCCAGGTCAAAGCTGTTTTCCTGGCACCAGTCCTCGATGATCTTGTCAGCCCGGAAGCGTTCCTTGCAGGCCTTGCAGTCCATGAGGGGGTCGGAGAAGCCGCCCACGTGGCCGCTGGCCACCCACACCTGGGGGTTCATCAGAATGGCCGCGTCCAGCCCCACGTTGTAGGGGTTCTCCTGGACGAACTTCTTCCACCAGGCCCGCTTGATGTTGTTCTTCAGCTCCACCCCCAGGGGTCCGTAGTCCCAGGTGTTGGCCAGTCCGCCGTAGATCTCGCTCCCGGCGAAGATGAAGCCCCGGCCCTTGCACAGGGCCACGATTTTTTCCATGGTCTTTTCGCTGTTCTTCATAAAAATTCCCTCTTCCTGTTTTTACTCGTAATGTCCCTTGCAGGAGATAATCACAACAACGGAATCCTCTATGGCATAAACCAGCCGGTTTCCCTCGTCAATGCGGCGGCTCCAGAAGCCGCTAAGCTTTCCTTTCAGTGGTTCCGGCTTACCAACGCCAGCAAATGGGTCACGCATAATATCGCGGATCAAAAGATTGATACGTTTTAAGGCCGATTTGTCTGCTCGCTGCCACTGACAATAATCCTCCCATGCGAGATAGTTCCATTGTAACCGCCGCATACCCCGCTTCACTCCTCAATCAAATCATGTTCAACCAACTTCATACGGCCTGCCTTATAGTCCGCCATCTGCTGTTCCAAATAACGCATGTTGCTCTCGCTGTAGAAGGGGTCGGCTGCCTCGGCGGTGATTTCAAAGGGAATCCGCCGCTCCTGCTCCACCTTACGGCAGAAGACGGTCAAGGCGGTGGTGAGGCTCATGCCCATTTTCTGGCAGATATCCTCCACATTTTTTTTCAGCTGCTCGTCCATCCGAAAGTTTACACTGGTCTGTGCCATAGCATATCCCTCCTTTTTGATACTGCTATTATACACAGAAACGAAGAAAATGTAAAGCAAATTATTTTGTTTTGCTTTACAACTGGCGGCGGGTGTACCTTTTTTGAAAAGAAAAGGTACCGAAAAGAAACTTCTGCGCAAAACTTCGTTTTGCGTCTGGCTCAAGGCACAAAAACACCCCGAGCCGGTCTGGCTCAGGGCGAACAAAAACTGTCCGTGGTTCCACCTGAATTTCCCCCTGGGGGGGACACTCGGACCCGGTAACGGCGGGGGCCGGCGGGGCATTTCCTCCCCGCGCTCCAGGGGGCCTTCCCGCCGGGCCGTCGGAGGATTTTCACCGTCCATCCTCTCTCTGCAAGCCGGGCCGCGGGGTACTGTTCCCTGTCGTCACGTTATGGTTTTTTATTATAGGCGGGAATGCCGTCGCTGTCAAGGGGGATTGTGCCTCATTTTCACAAAAATTCCGGGCTCCGGTCCAGAAAATCCACAAAATTTCCGCTGGCATTGGAATTTCCGCCGGGCGGCGCATAGAATAGGAGGAGAAGGGGGGCGGCGGCATGGAGCAGCGGCTGGAGATGGCGGGGGGCGGCAGGCTGCTGCTGCGGCAGGAGGGCCCCCGGGTCCGGGCGGAGGCGGTGCGCCCGGCGGACGGCCAGGGGCTCTACAAGGCGTGGCTGCTGGGGAGGGACGGGGCCCGGTATCTGCTGGGCACCCTGGCCCCCGAGGGGAACCGGCTGGTTCTGCGGCGGAGCCTGTCCCTGGGGGAGCTGGAGCGGGCGGGCTGCTGGCCGCCGGAGGGGGCGGAGGCCCCCCTGGCCTTCCCCTTTCAGACCTGGGAGCGCTGGCACTGCGAGCGCAGCCCGGAGCGGCTGGTCCGGGACCCCCTGCTGCGCCCCCACCTGCGGCAGCCCCTGCTGTGCCGGCGGGGGCAGGAGGGCTTCTGTCTGGCGGCCCCCTTCCGCCCGGAGTGCCCGGTCCCCCTGGTCCCCCTGTTCTGTCTGGCCCGGGTGGAGCGGCTGGAGGGCCGGCCCCACCTGGTCTGGCGCTTCGACCGGGAGGGCCGGCCCCTCCTCCCCACAGTCAAGAGTCAGGATGCACAATAAAGATAGACGTTTCCAAAAAATTTCGGAAAAAGTCTTGACAAAATAAGATACACGGTTTACAATAACATTGTCCAGTAGTAACTGCCGGTGTCTGCCGGCGGGAGGAACGGTCACACCGGCGGTGCAAAGAGCGGCCCGCCCCCCCTGTGTCCCCCCACCCCGCCCGAAGCAGCCAGGCAGCATATCCGCACAGCGCAGAAGAGAGAGGACGGTGAGAGCAGTATGCGGGTATATCGACAGATCACGCAGGGGGGCTTGGCGGCCTGCAAACGAAGACCGTATACTGTGGAATGGATTGCAGCTTAGTGCAAGGGCTGCAACGCGTCACCGTATCGCCATCGTTTGCAGTGCAGACGGTGGATTTTTTGCACCCTTTTTCCCTTTTGCACGAGGAGAGAAATGGCCGTCCGGCCAGCTGTACAACGCAGATACTGCGTTTTTATCATACTGAATGAAGGAGTTGATCCCAATGACAATGCCGAAGAGAGAGACAAATAACATTTGGGCCCGGGTCCGGGACGATATTGACCTGGATGACCTGATTTTCCGCCACGAGGACGGAGCCGCCCCAGAGAGCGTGCAGATACACAGCGACCGCTGAGATAAAAATACGCCAAGCAAACACAAGCGCCGCGGCAAGCCATACAGCTTGCCACGGCGCTTCTCTGCGTCCAGAGGCCCCCGGCTATCGCAGCACCCACTGGAGCATCAGCAGCAGGCCCAGGCCGGGGACCCCCAGCAGACCCAGCACCAGGGCGTTGACCAGATTGACCCCCAGATTCACCCCCAGGAGGGGGGGCGCCTGGGCCAGGAGGGCCAGCACCGCCAGCCCGGCTGACGAGCGGAGGGCCAGCCGGACCAGCCGGGCCAGCCAGCGCCGGAGGATGAGCAGTCCAGCGCACAGAAGAAGACCCGCCAGACACCAGACCTCGTACTCCGACAGGCCGGTCATGGGGCGGCCTCCAACTCCTTCACCCGGCGCAGCAGATAGTTGTACCGGGCCTGGAGGGCGTTGATTTCGTAGACATAGGACTCGATCAGGTCGCCGTCGCTGGCGGTGTTGAAGCTGCCGTAGGCCTGGTTGATCTGGGTCCGGGTGCTGGCCAGCGCGTGGAGAAGCTCCTGGCGCTCGGCCTCTCGGGGGGAGAGGGGCCGGCGGGGAAGAAATTTTCGGGCCGGTGCAGGCATGGATGTCGCTCCCTTCGTTGGCGGTTTGTACCGCTATTCTATGGGAATTCTGGACAAATATTCCTGCTTTTATTCCGGTCCGTTCCCCACCCCGCCCGCAGGCAAAAAACCCCGTCCCCAGCGGGAAAAGCCCCCTTTGCCAAAGGGGCCTTACGGGGGAGCTCCTTCGCCCCGTGTGTAGGGGCGGCCCTTACATACATATCCATAACATGAAAAGTTCTTTCGGTTCCTTTCTTTCAAGAAAGGAACAAAAAAACGTATCTCCGGCGCAACCGTTTCCTCGGTTGCTCACAGCTTCAGGATATTCCGGCCATACCGCTGCATCACGGCGGCCAGCTCGGCCCGGGTGATGCCGTTGGCGGGGCGGAGGGTGTTGTCACTGTAGCCCGACACGAGGCCCAGGCTGACAGCCCACTCCATGGCCTCCCGGGCCCAGAGGGAGATCCTGGCGTTGTCCTGGAAGATGGTCAGGTCCCGGCGGCTGTCGGGCCGTTTTCCGGCGTAGCCGGCGTATTGATACAGGATAAGGGCCAGCTGCTCCCGGGTCAGGGAGGCGTTGGGGGCGAAGGTGTCCGGTCCCTGGCCGGAGATCAGGTCGGCCTGGCTGCACCAGCTGACGGCCTGATAGCACCAGGCGTCGGCGGGCACGTCGGCATAGCCGGCGTCCGCGGCGCTCTTCGCCCCGCCCAGGCGCCACAGAATCTGGGCCAGCTGGGCCCGGGTGACGGGGTTGTCCGGGGAGAAGGTGTCCTCCCCCGTGCCCGACAGGATGCCCTTGTCCAGGGCGTACTCCACGGCGTCGCAGTACCAGGCGTCGGCGGGGACGTCGGAGGGGCGGATGACCTCGTCATAGAGCTGAAGGTAGAAGCACATGTCCTGGACCGTGCCGTCCTCCTCCTCCCGATACAGGGTAATCAGGTATAAGATGGTGTCCGGGTCGGGGGAATCCTCCCAGGTGGCGTTGGACAGGTAGGTCCGTCCCCCGGGGTTGCTCCGGTCGGCGGTGGCGATCCGGCCCCGGAAGGCCAGGGAGCGGGAGGTGAGGGTAAAGCGCTCTCCGGCGGACAGCTTCTGCCGGCCCTCCCCCTTCACAAAGGCCAGCTGGCCGGTGCTGTCCACCACGTCATAGATGGGCTTGTCCTGGCCGTCGGGCAGCTCGTACACCTCGTCCTGATTCAGGTCGGTCAGGTAGTCCACCGTGAGCCAGACCCCGTCCTCCTTGGCGTCGATATAGAAGCTGCTGTTCCCCGCCACCCGGTTGACCTGGCAGGGGTAGTTCAGCCGCGCGCTGGGGTGGAACTCCCCCGCCTGGTTCCGGCGGTACACGTCCAGCTTCAGGGGAAGCTGGGGGGCGTCGATTTCCTCCCCGTCAATCAAAAACTCGGCAAAGCTCTCCTCGCCGGCGGCCTGGACCGCCGGGGCCAGACAGAGCGTCAGGGCCAGGCTCAGGGTCAGGCTGAGCCATCGTTTCCAAATTTCCATGTGTGACTCCTTTCAGGGGTGTCCCCTTGACTGCCCTCATTATACCCATATTATGGATTGTTTACAAGAGCTTTCCGCAGTTTCTGTGCAATTTGCCAAGGGTTTCACCGGCGGCTTCCCGGATTGTAAACTTATAAAATTTTTAGTTGACAATCGGCGGGGCGAATGGTATACTCCTCCCTGACAAATGTTTACATGAAGGAGTGACTACAATGGAAACCAAACCCGTAAGCAAGACCACATCCCTGGCCATGACGGCGGTGATGTCTGCGGTCATCTGCGTCCTCAGTCCCTTTGCCATCCCCATCGGACCGGTGCCCATCACCCTGAGCGTCTTCGCCATCCTCCTGGCGGTGTATGTTCTGGGATGGAAGCGGGGCAGCGTCAGCTGCCTGGTCTATATCCTGCTGGGCATGGTGGGCGCGCCGGTGTTCTCCAACTTCTCCGGCGGCCTGTCCAAGCTGGCCGGCCCCACCGGGGGCTACATCGTGGGCTATATCCCTATGGCCATTGTGGCCGGCCTGATTCTGGAGCGCTGGGACAGCCGGGTGGTCCAGGCCCTGGGCATGGCCCTGTCGGTGGCGGTGCTCTACGCCTTCGGCACGGTCTGGTTCTGTATGCTCACCGGAAAGACCGTGGCCGCCGCCCTGGCTGTCTGCGTCACCCCCTTTATCCCCGGTTCCGTGGTGAAGATTGCCGGCGTTCTGATTGTGGGCCCCATGATCTGCGCCGGACTGAAGGCAGCGAACATCGACCCGAGGGCGTAAACCGGGAAAATTTGGAGCGCCGCCCGGAATTTTCCGCCGGAAACGATTGACACCCCGATACGACTTTATTATAATGAAAGTCCACCCCGTCCCCTCTGGGGGATGGGGTGATTCTATTAAGAGAAGGAAAGGGGTTTCCCTATGGGAGAGCAGCGCGTTTACAATTTTGCCCCTGGACCGTCCACGCTCCCGCTGTCTGTTCTGGAGCGCGCCGGTGCAGAGATTACCAACTACCGGGGCACAGGCATGTCTGTGATGGAGATGAGCCACCGGTCCAGGGGATTTCTTCAGATTTTTGAGGAGGCCCAGGAGAAGCTGCGCCGTCTGATGCACATCCCGGACAACTATAAGATCCTGTTTTTGCAGACCGGGGCCTCCGGCCAGTTCTCCATGGTGCCGCTAAACCTGATCGGGCGGACCGGACGGGCGGATTACGCCGTGACCGGCAACTTCTCCAACACGGCCTGTCAGGAGGCCCGGAAGTATGGAAAGGTCAATCTGGCCGCCACATCGGAGGACCGCAACCACTCCTATATCCCCGCCCAGGACCGGCTGAAGCTGGACCCCCAGGCCAGCTACTTCCATTACTGTGCCAACAACACCATCTATGGCACCGAGTGGCAGTACGTCCCCCAGACGGGCCGGGTGCCCCTGGTGTGCGACATGTCCTCCAACATCCTGTCCCGGCCGGTGGACGTGTCCCAATATGGGTTGATTTACGCCGGGGCCCAGAAGAACATGGCCCCCGCCGGCCTGACGGTGGTGATTATCCGGGAGGATCTGGCGGGACACGCCCTGCCCTCCACTCCGCTGATAATGGACTACCAGCGGATGATTGAAAAGGACTCCATGTTCAACACCCCGCCCTGCTGGTGCGTATACATGCTGGGGCTGAATCTGGACTGGGTGGAGGAGCAGGGGGGCGTCGAGGGCATGGAGAAGCTGCGCCAGCAGCGCTCCCGCCTGCTGTACGACACCCTGGACGGCTCCCGGCTGTTCCACTGCCACGCCGAGGAGGGCTCCCGCAGCGGGATGAACGTCACCTTCCGCACCGGCTGCGAAGAGCTGGACGCCAAGTTTGTCGCCGAGGCCGCCGCCGCCGGCTTCGTTAATCTGAAGGGACACCGGAAGACCGGCGGAATGCGGGCCTCCATCTACAACGCCATGCCCGTGGAGGGCGTGGTCCGGCTGTGCGACTTTATCCGCGCCTTTGACAAGAACAACTGATCGGGGAGGGGCGTTGCGGGGAGAGCGAATAAACCTGTTGACGAGATAGGGAATTCGGCGTATACTCCCCTCAGCCCGGACGTTCCAGCCGGGAGCCATTTCGTAAGGAGGCGTTTCTATGTATCAAAAACAAAAGCTGCACCAGCTGACAGCCTCTGCCTTGTTTGCCGCCGCCATCGCGGGGACCACCGCCTTTGTGCTCCACATCCCCCTCCCCACCGGGGGCTACATCCATCTGGGGGATGCCCTGATCTACCTGGCGGCCTGCCTGCTCCCCCTGCCCTGTGCCGCGGCGGCGGCCGCCATCGGCGCCGGGCTGGCCGACCTGCTCACCGCTCCCATGTGGGTGCTGCCCACCCTGGTTATCAAGACTTTGCTGGTCCTCCCCTTCGCCCGCCGGGAGGAGCACATCCTGTGCCGCCGGAATGTGGCCGCCGTGGCGCTGGCCGGGCTGTTCTCACCCGCCGCCTACGCCCTGGCCGGCTGCGTTCTGGCCGGGACCATGTCCGCCTTCCTCCCCCAGTTCCTGGGCACCCTGCTCCAGGGCGCCGGCAGCGGCGCGGTGTTCCTGGCCGCCGCCCCAGCGCTGGACGGCGTGCGCCTTAAGGAACGGGTGGGGCGTTCTCTTTCTTGAAAGAAAGAGAACCAGAAAGAACTTTTTGGCGCAAAGCTTCGCTTTGCTTTGCTTGGACAATCAAAAAAGTCTCCCTCCGAACAGAAAGGAGTAACATGATGACAAATCAGGAACTGGTTCAGGTAGTTTGCCGGGAAATCCGGGCCGAGCACCACCGGACGTATCTGCCCTTCACCCTGGAGGACGGGGAGCCGGGCCTTCTGGACAGCAAGGTGGGAGGCACCCCCTATCTGCCCCGGGACATGGCCTGGCCCCGGGACCGGGAGGGGACCCCCCTGGACTTTCTGGCCCAGGTGGACTGCGCCCGGCTGTCCGCCCTGCCCGGCCTTCCCCACACGGGCCTGCTGCAATTTTTTATCGGGACGAATAAACTGTATGGTTCCGGCTTTGGGGATATGGCCCGGGAGGAAAAGGCGGTCCTCTGGCATACGGAGACGGACCCCACGGTGACGGCGGCGGAGGTAGAGGCCAAGCGGCCCCCCGCCCCTGAGGAGCGGTATTCCCCCCTGGAGGGCGGGCCCTGCGCCATCCGCTTCGGGGACCCGGCAGAGCAGGGGATGACCAGCGGGGACTTCCGCTTCGGGCCCCTGTTCGTGGAAAAGTGGAACCGGGAAAACCCCGGCCAGCCCATCAAGAGCTTCTGGGATGTGTTCGAGCTGCTGCCCGAGGCGGAGGACGACGAGGACGAGGAGGCCATAGACCGCCTGTTTGAGGAGGACCAGGGCGAGGAGGAGACGCCCCGCCACCAGGTGGGAGGCTATCCCTACTTCACCCAAAGCGACCCCCGGGAGCGGGAGAACGAGGACCTGGACACCCTCCTGTTCCAGCTGGACTCCGACGCCCTGGAGGCCGGAAGAGGCCAGTGGCGGGTGCTGTGGGGGGACTGCGGCGTGGCCAATTTCTTCCTCCGGGGGGAGGCCCTGAAAAACAGGGACTTTTCCCGGGTGATGTACAACTGGGACTGCTGCTGACGGACCGGGAAGGAGTTATGAGATGACGGACACCCAGCTTGCCAAGGAGATTGCCGCCCAGATTCGGGCGGAGCACACCAGCGTCGGTCTGCCCTTCCGGCTGGAGAAGGGAGAGGCCGGCCTTCGGGAGAGCAAGGTGGGGGGTGACCCCTACCTGCCCCGGGACATGGAGTGGCCTCTGGACCGCCAGGGGGTCCCCCTCCGGCTGCTGGCCCAGGTGGACTGCGCCGCGCTCTCGGCGCTGGAGGACTTTCCCCACACTGGGCTGCTCCAGTTCTGGATTGGAACCGACGACCTGTACGGGGCGGATTACGACGACCCCATTCCCCAGCGGGACTTCCGGGTGCTCTACCACGAGGGGGCGGACCCCACGGTGACGCAGGCGGAGGTTCTGGCAAAACGGTCCGCGCTCCCCGACGGCGAGGAGGAGCGGTACTCCCCCCTGGGGGACTGGCCCTGCCGCATGGTCTTCGGCCAGCCCCGGACGGAGTGGATCCCGGATGAAAATTACCTCTTTCAAAAGCGGCTGGTTCAGCTGTGGAACCAGCGCCGGCCGGAGAAGCCCATCCGCTCCGTGTGGGATTTCTATGCCCTCTTCCCCAGGGAGGAGCGGGACTACTCCATCTTTGAGCTGTCCGGCGCGGAAGTGACCGGCAGCCCCCGGGGCCCCTGGCACCAGCTGGGGGGCTTCCCCACCTTCATCCAGAACGACCCCCGGCATGAGGAGGAATACCAGGATTTGGACACCCTCCTGTTCCAGCTGGACTCTGAGTTCCAGAACCGGGAGGACTTGGTGCTGTGGGGGGACTGCGGCATCGGCAACTTTTTCATCGGCCGTGAGGCGCTGAAGCACCGGGACTTCTCCCGGGTCATGTACAACTGGGACTGCTCCTGACAGAGCGGGGACCTGGACGTCCCCTGTGGGAGAGAAAGAGAAGGAGGCAATCGAATGGCAAACTGTCCATGGTACCGCAGCGGCTGCTGTAAGCGCAACGGAATGCTGATGACCTGCAACCTGACCGACCCGGCCATCTGCATGGGGCGGCAGCGGCAGGGGATGACCTTTCGGGATTGTCAATACTATGTGAATCCCCGGGAGGGGACTTCCGAGAACATGCGGCCCTGTCCGCTGTGCATCCGGGTGGAGCGGCGGGGGCGCTACTACGCCTACTGCAAAAGCGTCAAGTTCCCCGGGGCCGACGGGGAGAACGGCCTGCTGGTCAGCGACGAGCAGCGGGCCTACATCTGCGTGGGGCACCAGGTCCGGGGAAAGAAGTACACCAGCTGCCCCTACTACAAGGGCGGAAAGCCCAGAAAGCCCAGAAAATAGAGTCCCGATTCTGTTTGGGAAGCCTGCCCTGCGGGGCGGGCTTCCCAAGGGCATGTCCGGTGGTGGATCGGGAGAAAATAAAACCGATTTGAGGGAGCATTCATGTATCGAATCAAGACACTGAACAAAATTTCCAGCGCCGGCCTGTCCCATCTGGACCGGAGCCGCTTCCAGGTGGGCAGCGACGTGGCCGACGAGGACGGCATCCTGGTCCGCTCGGCGGACATGCACGACTACGTGTTCCCGGAGGCCCTGCGGGCGGTGGCCCGGGCGGGGGCGGGGACCAACAACATCCCGGTGGACCGCTGCTCAGAGAGTGGCATCGTGGTCTTCAATACCCCCGGTGCCAACGCCAATGCGGTGAAGGAGCTGGTCATCGCCGCCATGCTCATCGCCTCCCGGGACATTCTGGGGGGGGCGGAGTGGGTGCTGGAGCAGGCCCACACCCCCAAGGTGGATCTGGCCAAGGCGGTGGAGAAGGAAAAGTCCGCCTTCGCCGGCCCGGAGCTGTACCACAAGACCCTGGGGGTCATCGGCCTGGGGGCCATCGGGGCCCTGGTGGCCAACGCGGCCCTGGACCTGGGGATGGACGTATACGGCTATGACCCCTTCCTGTCGGTGGACGCCGCCCTGCGTCTGGACCGGCATGTCCACGTGGTGAAGAATGTGGACGAGCTGTACCGGGTGGCCGACTATATCACCATCCACGTCCCCTACACCAGCGCCACAAAGGACACCATCAACGCCGAGGCCATCGCCAAAATGAAGGGGCAGGTGCGCATTCTGAATCTGGCCCGGGGTGGGCTGGTGAACGACGGGGACATGATCGAGGCCCTGGGCTCCGGCCGGGTGGCCCGGTATGTCACCGACTTCCCCGACGACCGGATTGCCACGGTGAAAAACGTCATCGCCCTGCCCCACCTGGGGGCCTCCACCCCGGAGAGCGAGGAGAACTGCGCCATTATGGCCGTGCGTCAGCTGGAGGACTATCTGGTCAACGGCAACATCCGCAACGCGGTGAATATGCCCGAGGTGTCCCAGGGCTGGAGCGGCATCTCCCGCCTGTGCATGATCCACAAGAACATCCCCGCCATGCTCACCCAGATCATGACCACCCTGTCCAACGACGGCATCAACGTGGAGAACATGACCAACAAGTCCAAAAAGGACTACGCCTATACCCTGGTGGACGTGAACACTCGGATCACCGACGCGGTGGCCCGGGAGCTCAAAGGCATTCCCGGCGTGGTCCGGGTTCGGATCCTGTACCACTGATGAAGGTCCGGGTACAGTATAACGCCCCGGTGGTCCTCACCTTCGCCCTGCTGTCCCTGGGGGCGCTGGTGCTGGGGAGCGTCACCGGCGGCTGGTCCACAAACGCCCTGTTCTGCGTCTACCGCTCCTCCCTCACCGACCCCCTCACCTATGTGCGCATGGTGGGCCACGTGCTGGGCCACGCCAGCTACGCCCACTATATGGGGAATATGATGCTTCTGCTGGTGGTGGGGCCCCCGCTGGAGGAGAAATACGGCTCCTCCCGGCTGCTGTTCTGCATCCTGGTCACCGCCCTGGTGTCCGGGCTGGTGCAGTTCTTCCTCTTCCCCGGCACCGCCCTGCTGGGGGCCAGCGGCATCGTGTTTATGATGATCGTGCTGTCCTCCCTGGCGGGAATGCGGGCGGGCAGCATCCCCCTTACCCTGATTCTGGTGGTGGTCCTCTACCTGGGGGGCGAGCTGGTGGACGCCGCCACCGTGCAGGACAACGTCTCTCAGCTGACCCACATCGTGGGCGGCCTGTGCGGCGCGGGGCTGGGCTTTGCCATGAAGCGGTAGACGGGCCGGAGGCGAAATATTTTTGGATTTTTCCCGGAAAAGCAGGAAAAAACTATTGCAATGGAACATCAGCTGTGCTAAAATGTGCAGGTATTGCCCGTGGAGGTGCGGATTTTTCGCCCGGTGCCCGGCGCTGGCCGGGTTGGCGGAGGACAGGATGCCCCCCACAAGAATCAACTGAAATTTAGGAGGAAATTACTATGGCAGTCGTATCTATGAAGCAGCTGCTGGAGGCCGGTGTCCACTTCGGCCACCAGACCCGCCGGTGGAACCCCAAGATGGCCCCCTATATCTACACCGAGCGCAACAGCATCTATATCATCGACCTTCAGAAGACGGTGAAGAAGCTGGAGGAGGCCTATAACTTCGTCCGGGAGCTGGGCGAGAAG
>JAAWAD010000025.1 GCA_022791995.1 Lawsonibacter sp. | reverse complement strand
GAGAAAATCTCCAACGAGGAGGTCCGGGTCCGGGTCATCCACTGCGCCGTGGGCGCCATCAGTGAAAACGACGTGATGCTGGCCACCACCTCCGGGGCCATTATCGTGGGCTTCAACGTCCGCCCGGACAACAACGCCCGGGAGTCCGCCGCCCGCACCCATGTGGATATGCGGATGTATCGGGTCATCTATGACGCCATCAACGAGATTGAGGCCGCTATGAAGGGAATGCTGGCCCCCAAGTTCCGGGAAGTGGAGCTGGGCCGGGCCGAGGTTCGGAACGTCTTCAAAATCACCGGCGTGGGCATGGTGGCCGGCTGCTACGTCCAGGAGGGCAAAATGCAGCGGGGCGCCCAGATGCGTCTGGTTCGGGACGGCATTATCATCCACGACGGCGTGCTCGCCTCCCTCCAGCGCTTTAAGGACAGCGTGAAGGAGGTGGCCGCCGGCTATGAGTGCGGCATCACCGTCGAGAAGTTCCAGGATATCAAGGAGGGCGACATGATCGAGGCCTTCCTGATGGAGCAGATTGAGGTATAAGTTATGACTGATATTCAATTCAATGCATTTGTTCGTTTTTTGCTGGACGCTCTGTATGCAACAGAAGCAGAGGAGAACCCAGTGATGCAAGAGACAAGATTTAAAAGAATAATCAGTAATTTAGAAAAGATATTGGATGACTGAGCCAACGGGGCGGGCGGGTTCGCCCGCCCCGTTCTGCTTACAGCCCCAGTGCCTGAACCAGCTCCTCCCGGAGGCCCAGAACCAGAGCATAGTAGGCGTATACCTCGTAATCGCTGTACTGTATCAGCTGGGAAAAATACTGGTCGTACAGTTCATCGCCCGCGGCCTGCCTGACTTGCTCGGCCAGGTCCTCATAGACCCGCTGGGCCTCCCGATAGCCGGGCATCGTCCGGCAGAGTCGGTCTGCCGCTTCCATGATCTCGAAATTTTTCCAGAGCAGCTTTGGAAGTAGGTCTTGCATTTTCATCACTCCTATTTTAAAATATATCACACGTTTTGTGTGCTTTTATTATAGCACGCATTTCGCGTGTGTCAAGGGGAGATAGCAAATTTTATGGAATTTTATGAGCGTATTCGTTTATTACGAAAAGAGCGAGGCCTAACGCAGAAGGAAGCTGCCGCTGAACTGGGAGTCAGTTATCGCGCCTACCAATGCTATGAGTACAACCAACGCTGCCCCGATCTCCCAGGTCTAATTGCTATCGCCCACTATTTCGATGTCAGTTTAGATTATCTGGTAGGTCAATCGGAAGTGCGGGAGCGGCGGTAATCCCTGTCTTTAACCAACATCACCTTTTTAAGAGGAGAAACGCCATGTCAAGCAATCGAATGGGCCGCATCAACGAAGAAATTCAGAGGGAGCTCTCCGCACTGATTCCCACAGTAAAGGACCCCCGGGTGTCGGGGATGATCTCGGTGACGGCGGTGGAGACCACCCCGGATTTGAAATACGCCAAGGTATTCGTCTCCGTGCTGGATAAGGGGGAGTGCGCCCAGGTGCTGAAGGGGCTGAAATCCGCCGCCGGGTACCTCCGGCGGGAGCTGGGCCGCACCCTGAATCTGCGCAGCACCCCGGAGCTGTCCTTCCTTCAGGATGACTCCATGGCCAAGGGGGCCCATATTCTGGAGATGCTCCGGGACCCGGAGGTCGTTAAGCCGGCCAATCCAGCCAACGCGGACATTATTTTAGAGGAATAGGGGCCGAACGCCCCTGTCAGAAATCAGGTGAAACGATGCAAAACACAATTACACCCGCCGAGGCGGCGGAATTTTTAAGAAGCCGCGATCAATTTTTGATCCTGACCCACCTGCGGCCCGACGGTGACACCACCGGCTGCGCCGCCGGCCTGTGCCGCGCCCTGCGTCAGGCGGGAAAGGCCGCCTATGTCCTGTTCAACCCGGAGACCACCACCCTGTTCACCCCCTATCTGGAGGGCCTGCTGGCCCCGGAGGGCTTCGAGCCCGGGACAGTGGTCTCAGTGGACATTGCAGCCAGGAGTTTATTCCCGGAAAATGCCAGGGTGTATTTGGACCGGGTGGACTTGGCCATCGACCACCACCCCAGCCAGGAGTTTTTCGCCCGGAAAACCTGTCTGGACGCCGGCCGGGCCGCCTGCGGCGAGCTGGTGTACGACATCGCCCGGGCCCTCGGCCCGGTGACGCCGGAGCAGGCTGTCGCTCTCTATGTCGCCATCGCCACCGACTGCGGCTGCTTCGCCTATGGCAACACCACCGCCGCCACCCACCGGACCGCGGCGGCTCTGATTGACGCCGGGATTCCCCTGGCCATCCTGAACAAATTTCACTTCCGCACCAAGAGCTTCCGCCGCCTGAAGCTGGAGAGCAAAATCATCGACGGCATGGAGCTGTTTGAGGAGGGCACCGTGGCTGTGGCCGCCGTCACCCTGGAGATGATGGCCTCCCTGGGGGCCACCAGCCGGGACACCGAGGACATCGCCAACCTGGTGGGCCAGCTGGAGGGGGTCAAAACCGGCGTCACCCTCCGGGAGATGGAGGGTGGCCGGTGCAAGCTGTCCGTCCGCACCGACCCCACCGACTTGGACGCCGGGCGGGTGTGCGCTCTTCTGGGGGGCGGAGGCCACGCCGCCGCCGCCGGAGCCGCTGTGGAGGGCTCCGTGGAGCAGGTTAAGGCCGCCGTTCTGGCCGCCATCCGGCAGGTGAAGGGGCGCTGAGGAACGGAGGTGTCCTCGCCGGACGGGCCTTCTTTTCTTTGAAAAGAAAAGAAGCAAAAGAAACTTTTGGCGCAAAACTTCATTTTGCTTTGGATAGGGGAGGGGCAGGATGCCCAGCGGGATTGTAATCATTGATAAGCCGGAGGGATGGACCTCCATGGACGTGTGCGCCAAGCTCCGGGGCGTATTTCAAGAGAGGCGGATCGGCCACGGGGGGACCCTGGACCCCATGGCCACGGGAGTCCTGCCTGTTTTTGTCGGCCGCGCCACCCGGGCGGTGGAGTTTACAGAAAAGTCCGACAAGGAGTATATCGCGGAGTTAAAACTGGGAGTTATCACAAATACGCAGGATACGACGGGGGAAGTTCTGGAAACCCGCCCCGTTGCGGTCAGCCGAGAGCAGCTGGAGGCCGCTCTGGAGCAATTCCGTGGGGATATTTTACAGATTCCCCCCATGTACTCCGCCATCAAGATCAACGGCAAAAAGCTCTATGAGCTGGCCCGGAAGGGCCGTGAAGTGGAACGCCCTGCCAGATCAGTGACGATAAAGGCGCTGGAACTGCTGGAACAGCAGGGAGAAGACCTTTACACCATTCGAGTGCGCTGCACCAAAGGGACCTACATCCGCGCCCTCTGCCACGACATCGGTCAGGCTCTGGGCTGCGGGGGGTGCATGGCCTCCCTGCGCCGGACGGAGGCAGCGGGCTTCACTCTGGAGAACACCTATTGGCAGTGGAACGGACTGCCTACCATGGACTGGATCCTGCAATCGAAGCACCCGGAGGAGTTTCTTCTGCCGGTGGACCATCTGTTCAAGGACCTGCCGCCGGTGGTCATCACGGGCCGGTCGGCAACCCTGGTAAGGAACGGTGCGCCCTTCCCCGCCAAGGCCCCCCAGGGCTGTATGTACACCTGGCGCGACGGCGGGCTCTGCCGCATCTACGACGGCTATGAATTCCTGGCGGTGGGTCGGTATGTGGACCGGGAGATCAAAATCGTCAAAAGCTTTTTCGAGGTGTAATTTCCAATGGAACAACAACGCAGAGTAATCGCCCTGGGCTTCTTCGACGGGGTCCACCGGGGCCACGGGGCCCTGCTGCGCACCGTGGCCCGGCGGGCGGAGGCGCTGGGGGCCACAGCGGCGGCCTTCACCTTTGACCGCAGTCCCACCGCCGTCATCACCGGACAGAACATCCCGCTTCTCTCCAGCGTGGAGGATCGGGTGGGGCTGATGCGCCGGTATTACGGCACCCAGGAGGTCATCGTCGCTTCCTTCGACGCCATGCAGCGGATGGATTGGGAGGACTTCGTGTCGCACTATCTGGCGCAGGAGCTGGGAGCGGTCCACGTCGTGGCCGGGCACGACTTCCACTTCGGCTACATGGGCCGGGGCAACCCGGAGCGCCTGAAGGAGAAGTGCGCCCAGCTGGGCCTCGGCTGTGACATCATTGACAAGGTGGAACAGGACGGCATTACCATCTCCTCCACCTACATCCGCACCCTGGTGGCTCAAGGAGAGATGGCCCGGGCGGAGGAATTTCTGGGGCACCCCCATGCGCTCACTGGCCGGGTATCCCACGGCAAGCAGATTGGCAGTTCTGCGCTGGGTTTTCCGACGGTAAACCTTGGCATCCCCCCGGGGGTTATTGTCCCCGCCCGGGGCGTATACGCCACCCGGGTGTGGTTTGACGGGGACAGCCGCCCCGCCGTCACCAACGTGGGCGTGCGGCCCACCATCCAGGACAACGACGGCCGCATCACCGTGGAGGCCTTCCTGCTGGACTTTGACGGGGATCTCTATGGTCGGAAAATCCGGGTGGATTTTCATGCATTCCTGCGGGGCGAGCGGAAGTTCCCCTCTATGGAGGCCCTTTCGGAGGAGATCCGCCACAATGCCCAGCAGACCTGGGAATATTTTCAGCCGGCCTTACAGGGGGAATAAAAAAGCCGCCTCCTGACAAGGTAGCCGTGCAGAAGGGATTTGCAATGGAAAGGGAGGAGTTATGAAGCGCCGAATCGCCCACCGATACGACATCATGTTCTGGTTCCTGTGGAGCTACGCCGCCCTGCTGGCGGCGACTGGTCTGGGCATCGCCTGGGCCCGGGGGGAGAATATCCTCTGGGGCCTGGTGCAGATTGTCACCACAGAGGACGCTCTAATTACCGACTATGTGTTGGTTGCGGGACCAGGGGCCGCCCTGGTGAACTCCGCCCTGGTCACCGCTCTGAGCATTCTGGTGCTCCGCCTGTCCCAGGACGCCCTGAACGGCATGACGCTGGTGGTCATCGGCCTGATGTCCGGCTTCTCCCTGTTCGGCAAGAACTTTGTCAATATCTGGCCTATTCTGCTGGGGACCTGGCTCTACTCCAAATACCGGAAGGAGCCCTTTGGGGACTACGCCAACATCAGCCTGATGGCTACGGCCCTGGCCCCCATCATCAGCTACATCGCCCTGGACAACGGCTGGGGCAACCCCTTCTGGGGTACTCTGGCAGGGGTTGCCATCGGCTTCGCCATGCCCTCCCTGTCGGTGTATACCTACCGCATCCAGAACGGCATGAACCTGTACAACGTGGGCTTCGCCTGCGGGCTGGTGGCCTTTATCTGTGTCCCTCTTATGAGCTCCTTGGGGGCGGACCCCACCGTCCACTACCGGTGGGCCAGCGGCTACAACCGGATGTTCGGGGAGATTTTGGTGGCCTTCTGTCTGATTCTGATTGTCTCCGGCCTGTTCTTCTCCCGGAAGCCGGTGTGGGCCGCCTGGGCGGGCTATCGCTGGCTCCTTCAGTCCAGCGGCCGGGCCCCCAGCGATTTTCTTCGTATGTACGGCCATGCCCCGGTGCTCATCAACATGGGGATAAACGGCCTGATTGGTATTTTCTTCATTCTGGCCGTGGGCGGTGACCTGAACGGACCCACAGTGGGGGGAATCCTCACCATCATTGGCTTCTCCGCCTATGGCAAGCACGCGGGCAATATCCTGCCCGTCATGGCCGGGGTGACCCTGGGCGGCTTTGTGATGCACTGGTCCCTGGACGACTCCGCCGTTCAGCTGGCCTGCCTGTTCTGCACCACCCTGGCCCCCATCTCTGGTTACTTCGGCTGGCCCTATGGGGTGCTGGCCGGGTTTCTCCACTCCTCTGTGGTGCTGTACACCGGCTCCCCTGTGGCGGGGATGAACCTGTACAACAACGGCTTTTCCGGCGGCCTGGTGGCCATCGTCCTCTACCCCACCATTCTGGCCATTGCCCGGCGGCGCAAGCCGGTGCTCCAGGACGAGGACTACTTCGACCTGATCCGAAGGGACGAGCCCGTCACCCCGCCGGAGCCCGACGAGCTGAAGGAGGCAGAGTAAGCAACCCTCCGCCCTAGGAGAAATCTCTTCGTATCGAGCCTCATGGTTGAATCGCTGTGCCTTGGATATACAAAAACCGCCTTGACAAGGCGGCAAGGTAATGCTATACTAAAATCAAGGGGAACACCATAGAGCGGTTTGGCCCGAATCAGTTTTCAAACATTATGAAACCGTCATCGTGCCAGGATGGCGGTTTCACCTTTTGATCCGTATCGTTACTGTATATCCAAAGATATGTAACGTGATCGTAATCGGCATAAGCTTGCACCCCCTTTCAGAGGTGTAGCCAAACCGCCCCGCTTTGTAAGCTGCCGTTCCCTTATGCTGAATTGCAGCACAATTCGTCAATGCTGTCAAACAGCCCCCGCGGCAGAATTGCTGCGGGGGCTGCGCTGTCCCTGTTCCTATGGAAACAGGAGCTTCACCGCCCAGGAGGCGGCCAGAAAGCCGGTCAGATCAGCGCACAGGGCCGCGGGAACGGCATACCGGGTCCTGGTAATGCCCACCGCGCCGAAATAGACCGCGATGGTATAGAAGGTGGTCTCGGTAGAGCCCAGCATGACGGCAGCGGTCCGCCCCAGGTTGGAGTCGGGACCATAGGTGGAAATCAGCTCTGAGCCCACCCCCAGGGCGGCGGAGCCGCTGACCGGCCGCACCAGCATCAGCGGAAGCAGCTCAGGGGCCAGCCCCAGCCGGTCCATAAGGGGAGCCAGAGTCTCCGCCGCCAGGTCCAGCGCCCCGGAGGCCCGAAGCATATACACCGCCGTCATCAGCCCCACCAGGGCAGGGGCGATACGCACCAGCGTCTCCAGCCCAGAAGCCGCCCCTTGTACCAGGGCGTCATACACATCCACCCGCTGGAGCGCCCCATAGAGCGCTACCCCCGCGATGGTGAAGGGCACAATCATAGTGAAGATCAGATCCATCTCAAGTCCTCCAGAGCCAGGCGCAGAGCTTACAGGCCAGAATTCCCACCCCCACCGACAGGGCGGAAGCCAACCATACCGCAGGCAAAATATCAAAGGGGGCGGCGCTCCCCGCCGCCGCCCGGACGGAGGCCACGGTTGTGGGAATCAGCTGGAGGGAGGCAGTGTTGCACACCACCAGCATACACAGCGCGTCGGAGGCCACCCCCGGACTCTTCCGGGCCATACGCCGAGCGGCCTCTAGCCCCAGGGGAGTGGCGGCGTTACCCAGCCCCAGCAGGTTGGCGGATACATTGGCGGAAATGCTGTCCATAATCTCTCGCTCTCTGGCCACCTGGGGAAACAGCCGACGGAGCACCGGCCCCAGCAGTCGGGACAAACCGTCCGACAGACCGGAACGGCGCATGACCTCCATCACCCCGGTCCAAAGACACAGCATCCCCCCAATGGACAGGCAGAGCTCCACCGCAGCGGCAGCCCCCTCAAGGGCCGCTGCTGCCACCTGGTTCCCCTGTCCAGTCGCCAGTCCGCACAGCACAGACACAACAAGCATTCCTGTCCATATCACTGTCATGGTCATGGTACAATCCCCCCTCTTGTCCATGTATATCCGCGTTATTGCAAATACATTACAGGTTGATCCAAAAAAGTGAGAACAAAATTTTTCTATTTTCGTCACTTTTTTATCTGGAATTTGTTGACAAAAAACCTCTCATGTGTATAATAGAAATATAATGTCTCTCCTTCTGCCATTCTGTTGGGTGAAGGGGCATAAACAGAGATAAAAGGAGGCATCCCTATGAAATCTACCGGCATTGTACGAAAGGTTGACGAGCTTGGACGCATTGTGCTGCCCATTGAGCTGCGCCGCACTCTGGACATATCAGAGAAGGACAGCATGGAAATCTACATCGACGGCTCCTCCATTGTTCTGAGAAAATACCAGCCCGCCTGTATCTTCTGCGACGGCGGAAAAGATATCATCACCTTCCACGGCAAAAATATCTGTCCAAACTGCTACCGCGAGATGAAGGCCCTGTTTCAGGGATAAACAACCGCCCTGCTCCCAAAGGAGCAGGGCGGTCTGCTGTCTGTCAAACGCCGGCGCACTGCCTCAGAGGACGGCCAGCTCTCCATCCCGACAGTCCACGGTCAGGGCGGCACCGGGCTCCACCTGACCGGCCACAATCCGCCGGCTGATAAGCGTCTCTACCGTGTGCTGAAGGTAACGGCGCAGGGGGCGGGCCCCATAGATGGGGTCGTAAGCCGCCTGAATCACCGCCTCCTTGGCGGCGGGGGTGAGGGCGACGGACAGCTGCTTATCCCCCAGACGGCTGTTCAGGTTCTCCACCAGAAGGTCCAGAATGTGGGTGACATTTTCCTGGGTCAGGGGCTTGTAGAAGACAATCTCGTCCAGCCGGTTCAAAAACTCAGGGCGGAAGGAGCGCTTCAGCAGCTCGTTCACCCGCTCCCTGGCCTGGGCGCTGATCTCCCCATCTTCAATACCCTCCAGCAGAAGCTGGGAGCCCAAGTTGGAGGTGAGGATGATAATGGTGTTCTTAAAATCCACGGTCCGGCCCTGGCTGTCGGTGATTCTGCCGTCGTCCAGCACCTGAAGCAGGATATTAAACACATCGGGGTGGGCCTTCTCCACCTCGTCGAAGAGGATGACCGAGTAGGGCTTCCGGCGGACGGCCTCGGTGAGCTGGCCGCCCTCCTCATAGCCCACGTACCCCGGAGGGGCCCCGATGAGCCGGGAGACGGAGAACTTCTCCATATATTCCGACATGTCGATGCGCACCAGATTTTTCTCGCTGTCGAACAGGGCCTGGGCCAGAGTCTTGGCCAGCTCCGTCTTGCCCACGCCGGTGGGGCCCAGGAACAGGAAGGAGCCAATGGGCTTGTGGGGATCGGCGATGCCCGCCCGGCTTCTCAGGATGGCCTCGGACACCAGACGCACGGCTTCGTCCTGACCCACCACCCGGCGGTGGAGGATATCCTCCAGGTGGAGGAGCTTCTCCCGCTCCCCCTCCATCAGCCGGGCGACAGGGATGCCTGTCCATCGCTCAATGATTCGGGCGATCTCCTCCTCTGTCACCTTGTCCCGGAGAAGTGACCGGGCCCTGCCCTCGCTGGCTACAGCCTCCTCCGCCTCCAGGGCCTTCCGCAGGGCGGGGATTCTGCCATATTGCAGCTCGGCAGCCTTCTCCAGGTCATACTCCCGCTGGGCCTTCTCCAGCTCGGCGCTGGCCGCTTCCAGGTCAAAGCGTAGCTTCTGCACCTTGCCAATGGCCCCCTTCTCGTTCTCCCACTGAGCCTTCTTGGCGTTGAAGTCGTCCCGCAGATTGGACAGCTCCCGCTGGATCTCCGCCAGGTGCTCCTGGGACAGCGGGTCCGTTTCCTTCTTCAGGGCGGCCTCCTCAATCTCCAGCTGGATGATCCGCCGCTGGATAACATCCAGCTCGGTGGGCATGGAGTCCATCTCCGTGCGGATCATGGCGCACGCCTCATCCACCAGGTCGATTGCCTTGTCGGGGAGGAAACGGTCGGAGATGTACCGGTTGGACAGGGAAGCAGCGGCGATGATAGCCCCGTCGGTGATTTTCACGCCGTGGTACACCTCGTACCGCTCCTTCAGCCCCCGGAGAATGGCGATGGCGTCCTCCACAGTGGGCTCGCTGACCAGCACGGGCTGGAAGCGGCGCTCCAGAGCGGCGTCCTTCTCGATATACTGCCGGTACTCGTTGAGGGTGGTGGCTCCGATGCAGTGCAGCTCTCCCCGGGCCAGCATGGGCTTGAGCAGATTGCCCGCGTCCATGG
>JAAWAD010000024.1 GCA_022791995.1 Lawsonibacter sp. | reverse complement strand
CATCAGGCCCAGGACCATGACGGAAGCCAGAGCCAGGCTGAGGGCCCGCTTCAGGTTTCTCATTTTGGATTTTCCTCCTTTTAATTTTTTGAGCGGCTTTCTCGACGAAATCCGCCTTTTTTTGAGGTTCGGAGAACTTTTCAGCCCACTTAGGCCGGTATAACGCCCCTTACACCGGAAAAAACATTGCGAATTTTCTCCAAAAAGAAAGAATGCGCCGCTTTTCTTCTCTGAAAAGAGGCGCTGGTAGACATTTGGTAGACCTTCCGAAAACGACAGCGCCGGAGAGCCTTGCGCGGCAAGGCTCTCCGGCGCTTTTTGGTAGACGTTTGGTAGACGAAAGAATTGAATACAATGACGGGAATACAAATTTCAGGGCGATCTAGTGCTTTTAGTTGGGCTGCTGTTCAAAATAGTTTTTCAGGATCTGGGCTGTCTGTGCCCGGGTGGTCAGCCCTCCGGCATTCAGGGTTCCATTATTGTAACCATGGATAATATTGCTTTGGACAGCCCACTGCATAGCCTCTCTGGCATAGTCACTGATACGGTCTGCATCCTGAAACCGAAGCGCTTGGCTGGAGGCAGGGCTTCCAGCGTAACGCCAGAGTACAACGGCAATCTGTTCACGGGTCATGATATCATCAGGCCCGAACCGGTTTTCGTCATACCCACTGACAATCCCCCTTCCGACTGCCCAGTTGACCGCGTCCGCGCACCACATATTGTCTGGAACATCCGTGAAGGCGGAGCGGCGAGCGACGCTGGGACGACCCTCCCGGGTATAAAGGATCTGGGCCAGCATTGCGCGGGAGAGTTGATGATTGGGGCCAAAAACCTTGCCGCTGTATCCGCTCATCAGATGGTGTTCCAGAGCATAGTCTATGGCCTGATGGTACCACATTGAGGTATCCAGGTCGGAAAACTGGCGGGAGGGGCAAGTTTCGCCGCCAGTGCATTCTCTCTGTCCCTGGCTGCCCGGCGCAAAGTGAGAGGCCACTGTCACATTAAATGCAGGCATAGTAAAAGTATACTGCCCGCTACCTGACGCAGTCAGCTGGACACCGCTGTTGTTTTTGCCTGTAACCGCCAGGGCGTCCAGTACATAGCCGGACTCCGGCTGAATGGTCAGGGTAACGACAGCACCGCGGGCAGCGATGGAATGGCTGGAGGAGATACTCCCATTTGCGGCGGAGGAAATGGTAATGGCATACCGGCTCTGATTCCCGCCAGAGTCTTTATCCGAGCTGTCGGGGCTGCCTCCCAGACCGTCGGTAAAGACCGCGGTGACTGTCACCTCCCGGGCCGGCATCAGAAAGGTGTACTGTGTGTCACCTGTTTTGTCAAATGATATGGTGCTTCCGTTCGTTGCCGTAATGGTCAGCTTATCCAAGGCATAGCCGCGGTCGGGGGTGACGGTCAGGGTAATGGGAGTCCTGCTGGCTGCGCGGGTATGGTCAGCGGCCACTGTACCGAACCGGGCAGAGAGGATTTTGATCTGGTAGGTATGGCTGGCTGCATCAGAGAAAACCGCTGTGACAGCAACGTCCCGGCCAGGCATTTGAAAGGTATAGTGGAGTCCGTCCTGGGTGGCGCAGGGGATTGCGTTGCCATTGGTGCCTGTGATTGTCAAATGTTCCAGCGAATAGCCACTGTCCGGGGTAATCGTCAAAGTCACTGTGTCGCCCTGAGAAGCGCTGCTCCGGTCGGCGAACACGGTGCCATGCTCCGCCGAGAGTACCTGAATGGGGTAGGTATATGCAGTTCCTTTGAAAAAGAGGGCAGTGACTGTCACCGGACTGGCCGGCATAGAAAAGCTGTAATGGGTGCTGTCCTGCGCTGTACACGGGATGCGGCTGCCGTCCGTCCCGGTCACAGTAAGCAGCTCCAGCGTGTAGCCTTTCTCGGAAGTGACAGCAAGAGAGACAGAATCTCCGGCGGCAGCGCTGATGCAATCGGTCTCCACTGCTCCGTGCTCCGCAGCGAGGACAGTAACCGGGTAAGTATAGTCCATCGGATTGGTGAAAACCGCGGTTACAAAGACATCCCGGTCGGGCATTGGAAAGGTGTAATGGGTGCTGTCCCGTTTGGAGCAGGAGATCTCTCTGCCGTTGCTGCCAGTCACGGTCAGCTTTTCCAAAAGGCAGCCGCTGTCCGGCTGAAGGGATATGGTGACCGTCTCGCCGCTGCCCGCGCTGGGGCGGTCTGCCTCAATGGAGCCATACTCCGCAGACAGGACCCGAACCGAGTAGGTCCGTGGGCTGCTCTGGTGGAAATTAGCTACCACCGACACATCGCAGGCCGGCATTGTAAAGGCATAGTGGGTCTCATCCCGCTTTTCCACTGAGACCGTATGGCCATTTGTCCGGGTCACCGCCAGCTTGTCCAGGGTGTAGCCGTGGTTTGGGGTAACGGTCAAGGTCACAGTCTCCCCGGCGCCGGCTGTACTGCGGTCTGCGCTGACAGAACCGCTCCTGGCGGAGAGCGTCCTCACATGGTAGGTATAGGAGACCTGTTTGGAGAAGGAGGCTGCGACTGTCACATCCCGGGACGGCATGACAAAGGTGAAGCGGGTCTCATCCTGTCTGGCGTATGGGATATAATTTCCATCCACTCCTGTGATGGTCAGGCGTTCCAGAGCGTAATCGCTGTCGGGGGTGATGGTCAGGGTGATGGTCTCGCCGCCGTCAGCGCTGTCCTGGCTTGCCGCTACCGACCCGTGTCCCCCGGAAAGGGCCTGCACAGCATAGGTATAGGTATGCCGGGCAGAGAACAGCGCAGTCACCGAGACACTGCGCTCCGGCATGGTAAAGGAAAAATGGATGCTGTCCAGCCGGGTGAAGGGGACCGGACTTCCATTGATCTCCATCACCGTCAGCTTATCCAGCGCATATCCGCTGTCAGGCGCCGCGGTCAGGGTGACAATCTCTCCGCTGGCAGCGCTGTCGTGGTCAGACACCACCGCGCCGTTCCGGGAGGAGAGCACCCGAACCGGCCGGGTGACCGGGGCCGGGGCCGCCGCGCTGTTCTGCACACCTGCATTGGTGCCAGGCCGCAGCGCCTGAACCGGCAGCGGAAGCAGGGACAGGCAGAGCACCAGAACCACCATACTGCGGAAAAGCCGTCTCTTCATTGCGCATCCTCCTCTGGCTGTACGCCGCCTCCGCCCCTGTTGGGGGCGCAGTCTCTCTTTTCGTCCTTTTTCATGGCTCCATTGTAGCACAAAGAGGGTCTTTCGTAAAGCAAGAAGCTGGAATCTCTGCCGAACTCCAAATTTTGGAACGGCTAATTTGGACAGACCGGGGCTCAATTCCCATTAAATGTATGTAAACATCCTACTTCGAGGCGTTTTCCTTGCATCTATGAAATCTACTTTAAAGGAGAAAGCATCCATGGCAAGCAATCACACCCCTAACTTCAACCTCTCCCAGTGGGAGGCCGGCGATCCAGTGGTCCGGGACGACTTCAACGCCGACATCTTCAATGACTGCGTCAGGAACCTTGATTCCGAACTCCAGAACATCGTCGGTCTCCTTGATGGTATACTCTGTCACACCTGCGTTCAGAGCTGTGCCGATCTCCAGCCCGTTCAGCACCAGCTGGGTTACATCGTTGCGGGTCATGGGGACGCTCTCGTTCCGCGTGACGTTCTGCGTGGGGTTGAAGTTACCGTTGTCGTCGCCGGTCATAATGCCGACGGCCTGGAGCACCTCAATGGCCTCCACGTTCTCCTCAGAGGTCACGTCGTCGTAGCCCTTGGCGCTGCTGCCAGCTACCATCAGGCCCATGACTATGACAGAAGCCAGAGCCAGGCTGAGGGCCCGCTTCAGGTTTCTCATTTCGAATTTCTTCCTTTTAATTTTTTGAGCGGCTTTCTCGACGAAATCCGCCCTTTTTAGAGGTTTGGAGAACTTTTTGGCCCACTTAGGCCGGTGTAACGCCCCTTACACCGAAAAAACGTTGCGAATTTTCTCCAAAAAGAAAGAATACGCCGCTTTTCTTCTCTGAAAAGTGACGCTGGTAGACGTTTGGTAGACAAAGACAAGTTGACTGTTTATAGAACAGGCAGAAAATTCAAAGAAAAATCCATGGAAAATAATTGACAAAAAGTCTTGAATGGGGTATGATAACAGACAATCACTTAAACGCGATGAGCGGGCAAGTAGGCATGTCTGGATGTGCAGAGAGGGAGCGGCCGGTGCGAGCTCCTCGGAAGGACATCTCCGAACATCACCCGTGAGCGGCCATCTGAACGGGCGCGGCCTCAGTAGGATGGGACGGATTCCCTCCGTTATCGGGGCAGAGTGCGCGGCAGCTTCAGGTAGCCGCGAATTTAGGTGGTACCACGGAGCACAGCTTCGTCCTATCGGACAAGATGGGATGGAGCTTTTTTCTTTTTGGATTCAAGTGGAGGTGACAGCTATGAACGGGGCACATGCCTTAATCGAAAGTCTGTTGAGGGAGCAGGTAGATCACATTTTCGGCTATGCCGGCGCGACCATCTGTCCAGCAACGGACGCGCTGAAGGAGCACCCGGAGATTGGCTATACGCTGGTACGCACAGAGCAGAACGCGGGACACATGGCCTCTGGCTATGCCCGGGTATCAGGAAAGGTGGGGGTGTGTATGGTCACCTCTGGCCCGGGCGCGACAAACCTGATTACCGGCATTGCCACAGCCTATATGGATTCCATCCCCATGGTGGCCATCACCGGTCAGGTGCCCAGCCGACTGTTAGGCCGGGACATCTTTCAGGAGGTGGATATTACCGGCGCGGTGGCCCCTTTCTCCAAGCACAGCTACTTGGTGAAAAACGCCAATGATATCCCTCTGGTGGTAAAGGAAGCCTTCCACATCGCCTCCACCGGCCGACCGGGTCCTGTCCTCATCGACATTCCGATTGATGTTCAGGAGCAGGAGCTGAAAGCCTTTTCGTACCCGGAGTCGGTAAACATCCGGGGCTATAAGCCCAGTGTCAAGGGCAACGAACTTCAGATCAAGCGGGTGGTGGAGGCCATCTCCCGCTCCAGACAGCCCCTGATCTGCGCCGGCGGCGGGGTCTGGCTGGCCAACGCCCGGGAAGAGCTGCTGGAGCTGGCGGAGAAATGTTCCATTCCGGTGGTCAAGACCATGATGGGTCTGTCTGTCATGCCGACCGACCACCCGCTGAACATGGGAATGATCGGAGCCCACGGCAACCACTGCGCCAATAAGGCTCTGGCCAAGTCCGACCTTTTGATTATGGTCGGCACCCGAGCGGCTGACCGGGCCATCCTTGAGCCGGCCGAAATTCAGCGGCGGATGGCAACCATCCACATCGACGTAGACCCGGCGGAGATCGGGAAAAATATGCAGGCCGCCGTTCCTCTGGTAGGGGATGTGAAGGTGATTCTCCGGCAGATCCTGGACCGGGGCGTACAGACCACCGATTCCGCCGATTGGCTGGCCCGCCTCCGGGATTACCGCCGGGCAGAGCTGGCCCGGACCTTCCCCAGACGGGAGGGCTTCGTCTTCCCGGGCACGCTGCTCCGGGCCCTGGGGCAGAAGCTGGAGGAGGATGCAGCGGTCTGTGTGGACGTGGGACAGAACCAGATTTTCACCTGCAAGTACCTGCCCCAGAAGAACGGGCGGCTTCTCACCAGCGGCGGTCTGGGCACTATGGGCTATGCCCTGCCTGCCGCCATCGGGGTGAAGGTGGCGCAGCCGGACCGGCAGACTGTGGTGGTCTGCGGGGACGGCTCCTTCCAGATGGCTATGAACGAGCTGGCCGCGGTGGCGGCAGCCCATATGGATCTGAAGCTTGTGCTGTTCCGCAATCAGATGCTTGGCCTCGTCCGGCAGATTCAAAGCGTTCAGCCTTACCATGGTCCCTTTGGGGTGGCTCTGGACGGCTCCCCTGATTTTCAGACCATCGCCGCCGCCTATGGCATTCCCTGCATCCACCTGGCGGACGAGGAGAAGATAGAAGAGGCGCTGGAGGCGTTTCTGGGCCAGGAGGGGCCCTGCCTGCTGCTGTGCGAGGTCCACCCCGATGTGGGCACCAACGACTGAGGGGAGGAAGAGGAAACCATGAAACAGACCATTTCTGTCCTGGTGGAAAACCGGGCCGGTGTGCTGAACCGGATCACCGGCCTGTTCTCCCGCCGGGCCTTCAACATCGACTCCCTGGCGGTGGGCGTTACCGACGACCCCACCATCTCCCGCATCACCATTATTGTGGACAGCGGCAACAGCGTGGTGGAGCAGGTGGAAAAGCAGCTGAACAAGCTGGTGGAGGTCATTAAGGTACGCACTCTGGAGGAGACCAGCCTCATTGGCCGGGAGCTGATGATTTTAAAGGTGAATGCCAACAACAAGACCCGCCAGGATATCATGACCATCTGCGACATCTGCGGGGCCAAGGTAGACGACATCTCCCCCACCTCCATGACCCTGGAAATCTCGGATACCCCCGACCGCCTGGACACCTTCCAGTCCCTGATGCGCCCCTTCTCCATCCTGGAGGTGGCCCGTACCGGCGTCATCGCCGTCCAGAAGGGCGGAGGGAAAATCTGAAAAGTGAGCGGGCGGGTGAAAAAATGGTGGAAACGCCCCCGAACCATAGTGGTTGATGGAGAAGTATACCGCTACTCCCTGCTGGACCGCCCGGAGTGCCGGGAGCTGCGGGTCTACCGGGAGCGCGAGCGGCAGCCAGCGCTCCGCCTGCGGCTGAGCTGGCTGGAGACCTGGGGCATTGACCTGTTTCGGCCCAAGATGGTGGCCTGCGTCATCCGCTGGCAGGCGGGACAGGCGCATCCGCGGCCGGCTGTGCTCCGGCCGCAGGAGGAGCCATCTCTGCTGCAAATCCTGGTGGATCTCAGCTTTTCGCCGGAGGAGTGGGAGCTGCAGGCGTGGTTCCTGGAAAAAATCGCAGCTTCGGCCCATGAAACAGGAGGAGACCTTGATGGAGCTTCATCGTATTCCAAAGCAGACCGATGGCCTTGAATGCAATACAGACACCATTCAGATACAATACCTGGACTACAACGGAAAAACCTACTGCGGCAAGGAGATCACCCAGACACTGATTGCCAGGCTGCTCCAGCAGATCCCCTCCGGGGTGGAGGCGGTGCTGTACCTGGACCCGGACGGAGAGGACAACTGGATGGAGGTCCTGTGCGACGGGACATGGCTGGCTCTGGGCTTCTGCGGAGACTTCGGGCAGAACAATTATTACTCCTACAACCCGGATTTTGCCGGCGTGAAGGACAAGACCCCCCTCAAGAGCGGCGGACAGTCTCCCATCGAAAAAGAGCTCGCCCTCACCGACCTGGAAGCCGGCGTGAAGGCGGTGGAGTACTTTATCCACACCGGGGAGCTGTACCCGGGGATCGACTGGGCAAAGCAGCTGTAAGCCGGCCCGTAAGCGGGAGTGCCAATCAGAAAACGAGGAGGAGGCCGCTATGAGCGAAAAACGGTATCAGATCTCCCCCATTGAGCTGGTCCAGTGGGCCGAGCCGCTGTTCGGGGATGAGGAAGCGCCCGCCGAGGGCATATCCCAGGCACTGATTGCCTCCTATGAGGCGGCGGCGGGCATCAAACTCCCCGCCGCCCTGCGGGAGTATCTCCTGGCCTGCGGCAGGGCCAGCTTGAACGAAATGCTCCACCCCATCTTGACGCCGGACAAGGACGCCAAACCCTTTGGCGGACATCTAAGCTTCTCCCATGATTACATTGAGGACGCCATGCTGGATTTCAGAAGGCACAACGAGACCGGAAATGAGGAACAGAAGCGGCTGTGGGCTCTGCCCAAGGAGCGCTGGGGCGAACAGCTGGACAACTATCTGCTGTTCTGGCGGGAGAACCAGGGCTGTTGGTATGCGGGTATTCGGAGACAGGACCTGGACCAGTCCGACCCGGCGGTGTACTTCAACGACCAGGACACCATGTACCACTGGGCGCCCTTTGGCGATTCGGTCTCCTCTTTTCTGATCGCTACGATGATTGAGGTCATAGAGGATGAAACCACCGCAGATACCAGCACCTTCGAGGACCCGGAGGAAATCCAGAAGCTTCTGGTGGAGGCCGGTGTGGACTTTCAGCGCCTCCAAGAGCCCTACCCCTTCCCTGGCGGGCGCTTCTGCCACACCTGCCTGGACACTGAGACCAACACGCTGTATGTCTATGGCGAGGAGGCGGAAGACCGCCCCATCTATTTGAAGGTAATCACATCCTGGGAAGAGGATGAAAGGAGGCGTTATATATGAGCTGTCTTGGCGGATTTCGGGCCATTACAAAGGAAGAGCTGGATAAGCTGCGGGCAGTCCCCCGGGCGGACCGGCTTCCCGACTATCTGGACAACGTGATGGTCCAGGAGGACACCTGTGACCTGGACAAGGCCTGGGATGCCATTCACCGGGCCCTGACCAACGGCAAGCTGGAGTACGGCGGTAAGCACGCCCCCGGCAGCTGGGTCATCCTGGGGGGCGAGGTGCTTCGAGGGGACCAGGCGGGAGAAGAGGACTATATCGTCACCTGCAAAAATCCGCACCAGGTGTTGCGAGTCTCCCGCTTTCTCCAGACCATGCCCGAGGAAGCATTCCGGGTGCTCTACTTCTCCATCGACCCGGAGGAGTATGGCTTTGAACTGAGCGAGGACGATTTTGAGTACACCTGGAGCAATCTGGAGGACTCCATCCCCTTCTGGAACAACGCGGCGGAAAAGGGGTTCTGGGTTCTGTTTGATGTGGACCAGTAGGGAGGAGCGTTTTCGGTGAAACAAATTCAGAATTTCGATTCCCCCAAGTATAAAAACGAAATATATTCCAAAGCGGACGACGGTATCTACCAGCTCCAGGAGGACGGCGAGGCCCTGTATGTCACCTCCCTGTCCTTCGTCCAGGAGCCCGAGCTGGGAGAGGGGCCCCACGCCGGGGAGATCTCCCAGTACCCCCTGGAGGACATCCTGGACCAGTTCCTCTGCTACATCTCCGACTTCTATGAGGAGCAAAACACTGCGTCCTCCCAGACCTGCTGCCTGGAGTTTGCCGCCCCAAATCTGGAGGACATACGCAAGCTCCGAAGCATCCTGGGAAAACATGTCTACAACCGGGAAGAAGGGGAATATACCACACTTGTGATCGACTAAACAAGGAAAAACGAAGTTTTTCCAGAAAGTTCTTTTCGCTTCCTTTTCTTCCAAGAAAAGGAAGAAAAAGGGAGGCATTATGAAAATCAGAGCCACAGCGGCCATCATGGAGTGCCTGCTGGAGCAGGATGTGGACACCGTCTTCGGATATCCAGGCGGGACAATCCTGAACCTCTATGACGAGCTGTATAACTATAGGGACAGAATCCAGCACATTCTGACGGCCCACGAGCAGGGGGCCTCCCATGCCGCCGACGGGTACGCCCGCTCCACCGGCAAGGTGGGGGTGTGCTTTGCCACCAGCGGCCCTGGGGCCACCAATCTGGTCACCGGCATTGCCACCGCCTATATGGACTCCTCGCCCATCGTCTTCATCACCTGCAACGTGACCGAGCAGACCCTAGGTAAGGACGCCTTCCAGGAGGTGGACATCACCGGCATTGCCATGCCCATCACCAAGGCCACCTATCTGGTGCGGGACGCCCAGACCATCCCCGACGTGATGCGCCAGGCCTTTGCCGTGGCGGCCACTGGCCGGCCCGGACCGGTGCTGATCGACTTCTTGAAAAATGTCACCTTCCCTAACGTGGAAATCGACTATGAATTTGTCCCGTGGACGGAAAACCGGACCTGCGGCAGCATCCGCTCTCTGATGGACAGCCACGCCCTGAAGGCCCCGGAGCCCGACCTGGAGGACATCGACGCCCTGGTAAAGCTCATCGCCCAGGCGGAACGCCCCTTCCTGATGTGCGGCGGCGGCGTGGTCCGGGGCCGGGCCGACCAGGAGTTCCGGGAGTTTGCCGAGAAGCTGGACGCCCCGGTTGCCATCACCGTGATGGGCGGGGGCGGCTTCCCTGGTGGACACCCTCTGACCACCGGCATGATCGGAATGCACGGCTCCCAGGCCAGCAACGTGGCCTGCAACGAATGCGATCTGCTGATCGCCGTGGGCTGCCGCTTCTCCGACCGGGTGGCCCTCCAGCCGGAGACCTTCGCCAGCCAGGCCAAAATCGTCCAGATCGACATTGACCGGTCCGAAATTGACAAGAACGTCCTCACCGACCACCATATCATCGGCTCGGCCCGGCGGGTGCTGGAGCTGCTGAACGAGCGCCTGCCCCAGTACAGCCACACCGCCTGGAAAGAGCATATTTTGCCCCTGCGGGCCCCCTCCGTGGCGGAGGACAGCGAGAAGCTTACCCCAAAGCAGGTGCTGGAAACCATCCGCCGTCTGGCCCCCCAGGATACCATCGTGGCCACCGACGTGGGCCAGCACCAGATGTGGTCCATCCAGCACTTCCATTTCGATTACCCCGGGCAGCTGCTCACCTCCGGCGGCTTTGGCACCATGGGCTTCGGCCTGGGAGCCGCGATTGGAGCCAAGATGGGCAACCCGGGCAAGGTGGTGGTCCACACCACCGGGGACGGCTGCTTCCGCATGAACTGCCACGAGCTGGCCACGGTGGAGCACTACCATCTGCCCATCATTACCGTGGTGTTCAACAACGGCACCCTTGGCATGGTGCGCCAGTGGCAGCACCTCATCTACCATGAGCGCTACTCCGAAACTACCCTGGACCGGGGGCCCGACTTTGTCAAGCTGGCGGAGGCCTACGGCCTGAAGGGCTTCCGTGTGACCAGCCGGACCGAGATGGAGGAGGCCTTCCAGCAGGCGCTGGGGGCTGGACGGGGCTGTGTGATCGACTGTATGCTTGATATGGATGAGATGGTCCGGCCTATGGTAGCCGGCGGCTCCCACATCACCGATTTTCTGCTGAACTGAAGGGGGTGGACTGCATGAAGCATGAGTTTGATATGGAAAAAAAGCTGTATACCCTGTCCATCCTGGTCCGGGATATCCCCGGCGTGCTCAGCCAGGTGGCCCGACTGTTTTCCCGGAAGGGGTACAACATCGAGTCCATCGTCACCGGCGGCACAGACCGCCCGGGCGTCACCCGCCTGACCATCGTCATCCTGGGGGATGAGCTGATGGTCAGTCAGATCACCGCGCAGTGCCGGAAACTGATCCCTGTCCTGGCGGTGAAGATCCTGGACGAGGCGGCGTCCATCCAGCGAGAATTTTCTCTGATTAAGGTACAGGCCGCTGACCGCAACGCCCGGGACGAGGTCATTCAAATGGCCAACATCTTCCGGGCCAACATCATCGACGTCAGCCGGGACACACTGACAGTGGCCATCTTCGGGGACAAGATCAAGACCTCCGCCCTCACCGAGCTGCTGGAGGACTTCGGCATCCTGGAGATCGCCAAAACAGGCACTCTCGCCATCGAAAGAGGGCGCAACACCATATATGACGACAACAAACTCAAGGAGGAATACAACTATGGCAAAAATGTACTATGAGAAGGACTGCGACATTAACTATCTGGACGGCAAGAAGATTGCCATCATCGGCTACGGCTCCCAGGGACACGCCCACGCCATGAACCTGAAGGACTCCGGCTGCGACGTCTGCGTCGGTCTGCGGGAGGGCTCCAAGAACTGGACCAATGCCGAGAAGGCCGGCCTGGCTGTGAAGACTGTGGCCGAGGCCGCCAAGTGGGGCGACATTGTCATGATCCTCATCAACGATGAGGTCCAGGCCGACGTCTACAAGCAGGACATTGCCCCCAACCTGTCCGCCGGCAACATGCTTATGTTCGCCCATGGCTTTAACATCCACTTCAAGCAGATCGTCCCCCCCGCCGGTGTGGATGTGTCCATGATCGCCCCCAAGGGCCCCGGCCACACCGTCCGCTCTCAGTATGTGGCGGGCAAGGGCGTGCCCTGTCTCATCGCCGTGGAGCAGAATGCCACTGGCGACGCTTATAAGCTGGCTCTGGCCTATGCTGCCGGCATCGGCGGTGCCCGGGGCGGTGTGATGGAGACCACCTTCCAGGACGAGACCGAGACCGACCTGTTTGGCGAGCAGGCTGTGCTGTGCGGCGGCGTGGTGGAGCTGATGAAGCTTGGCTTCGAAACTCTGGTAGAGGCGGGCTATGCCCCCGAGAACGCTTACTTCGAGTGTATCCACGAGATGAAGCTCATCATCGACCTGATTAACAAGGGCGGCGTGGCCATGATGAACTACTCCATCTCTGACACCGCCGAGTACGGCGAGTATGTCTCCGGCACCCGCAT
>JAAWAD010000094.1 GCA_022791995.1 Lawsonibacter sp. | reverse complement strand
GGCTTGGCCTTGATGATGGCGCCCATGAGGGCGGCGAAGTTCTCGCTCAGCTTCTCGGGACCGAAGGACACTATCCCAATGGGGAAGTGGATGATTTATCTAATGTCCAGGCGGTACTCAACCTTACCGGCCTTGATCTCGTTGACGGCCTTGGTCACGTCCATGGTGACGGTGCCGGCCTTGGGGGAGGGCATCAGGCCCTTGGGGCCCAGCAGCTTACCCAGACGGCCCACCACGCCCATCATGTCGGGTGTGGCAACCACCACGTCGAAGTCAAACCAGTTCTCCTTCTGGATTTTTTCGACCAGATCCATCTCGCCTACGTAATCGGCGCCGGCGGCCTTGGCCTCGTCGGCTTTGGCGGCCTTGGCAAAGACCAGCACCCGCTGGGTTTTGCCGGTGCCATGGGGCAGAACAATCGCGCCGCGTACCTGCTGGTCAGCGTGGCGGGAGTCCACGCCCAGCTTGACGTGGAGCTCCACCGTCTCGTCAAACTTGGCTGTGGCGGTCTCCACCACCAGCTTCATGGCGTCACCGGTATCGTACAACGCATTCTTGTCGATCTTCTTGACGCTCTCCTGATATTTTTTTCCTCTAAACATGTTGCACCCTCCTTACTCGCCCACGACGACGCCCATGGAGCGGGCAGTTCCGGCGATCATGCTCATGGCGGCCTCGACGCTGGCCGCGTTCAGGTCGGGCATCTTGGTCTCAGCGATCTTACGGACGTCCTCCTTGCTGATGGTGGCCACCTTGGTCTTGTTGGGCACACCGGAGCCGGACTCGATCCCACAGGCCTTCTTAATCAGAACGGCGGCAGGGGGGGTCTTGGTGATAAAGGTGAAGGAGCGGTCGGCATACACGGTGATGATGACAGGGATAATCATACCCACATCATTTTTGGTACGCTCGTTAAACTCCTTGGTAAAGGCGGCGATGTTCACGCCGTGCTGGCCCAGTGCGGGGCCAACAGGGGGGGCGGGAGTCGCCTTGCCGGCGGGAATCTGAAGCTTTACATATCCTGTTACTTTCTGTGCCACGAAAGAGCACCTCCATTAGAAAAATGTGGTTGTTTGGCGGAATCGGAAGGATTCCTCCCACGGGCTGTGGGCAATGCCCAAGAATTTTCTGCTGTTACCGGGTTGCCGGCTCTACGCTGTCCAGGTCCAGCTCCACAGGGATTTCCCGGCTGGCCATGGTCACGGATACCCGGACCTTGTTCCGGTCCAGGTCAATCTCGTCCACAACGCCCAGAAAGGACTCCATCGCGCCGCTGGTAATCCGCACGGTGTCGCCCACCTGGTAGCCGACTACAATCTCCCGCTTTTCTACCCCCAGGGCGGCCACGTCCTCATCGGAAAGGGGAATCGCCTTGTTGCCCTCGCCCAAGAAGCCAGTGACCCCACGGATGTTGCGCACAACGTGCCAGGTCTCGTCGTTGAGCACCATTTTTACCAGCACATAGCCGGGGAAAACCTTGCGCTCCACGTCCTTGGGGCCGTTCTCTGTAATTTCGGTGACGGTCTCCATGGGGATGCTGATCTCATGGATCAGATCCCGCATACCGCGGTTTTCAATATGCTTTTCAATGGTGGCCTTCACGGTATTTTCATATCCAGAGTAGGTGTGGACCACATACCAGCTTGCGTTGTCAGCCATTGCGTCCACCCTTAACTCAGCAGGGAGATGAGCAGCTTGATGCCGTTGTCGGCTACATAGTCAAAGATCCAAATGAAGATACCGACCACAATGACGCAGGCGATGACAATCAGGGTGTTGTTGATGGTCTGCTTGCGGGTGGGCCACTGGACCTTTTTCAGCTCGCTCTTCATCTCCTTGAGCCACTTGCCAATGCGGGCGAAGAAGCCTGGCTTGGACTTCTTGTCCGCCTTTTTGGCCTTGTCGGCCTTTTGAGCGGCCTTCCCGGCCTGCTCCAGCTTTTCGTTTTCAGCCATTCGATACCCTACTTTCCTTTCAGCCTTGGAAGCCAATCACTTCGTCTCGTTGTGAACGGTGTGTTTTCTGCAGAAGGGGCAGTACTTGTTCAGCTCCAGGCGGTCAGGGGTATTCTTTTTGTTTTTCTTGGTGTTGTAGTTTCTCTGCTTGCACTCGGAACACCGCAGGGTGATCTTGATGCGCGCGCCGGCCTTGCTTGCCATTTGTTCGGCACCTCCTTTTGATGTTGGGGCGTGCCCTTGAAGGACAGACGCCGCCTGCGCCGGGGCTTGAAGCGCAAAATAAAACGCCGGCTCCGGCTGTGAAAGCCGGGTCCAGCGCACATAGGCGCAAAAGCACCTGCGCTGCGGTTTCCCCGGCTGATTGCCTCCCTGTGTCCCGCGAGCAGGTGGAGGGGATCGGGCGTCACACACCGCAAACGTGCGCACGACAAAAAAGCCCCTTTCACAGGTAGCGCTACTATACCACAACTTTTCCCCTGCGTCAAGAGCTTTTCCTCGCCTTTTTTCGATTGCTTTCCGAAACGTGTGTGAGAATGTACCTGCTGTACTCCGTCTACCAAACGTCTACCAAAAAGCGCCGGAGAGCCTTGCCACGCAAGGCTCTCCGGCGCTGTCGTTTTCGGAGGGTCTACCAAATGTCTACCAGCGCCACTTTTCAGAGAAGAAAAGCGGCGTTTCCTTGCTTTTAGGAGGAAATTCGCAACGTTTTTTCCGGTGTAAGGGGCGTTATACCGGCCTATGTGGGCTGAAAAGTTCTCCGAACCTCAAATAATGGCGGATTTCGTCGAGAAAGCCGCTGAAAAAATTAAATGGAGGATAATCCAAAATGAGAAACCTGAAGCGGGC
>JAAWAD010000095.1 GCA_022791995.1 Lawsonibacter sp. | reverse complement strand
GAGGCGTCTACCAAACGTCTACCAAAAAGCGCCGGAGAGCCTTGCGTGGCAAGGTTTTCCGGCGCTGTCGTTTTCAGAGGGTCTACCAAATGTCTACCAGCGCCACTTTTCACAGAAGAAAAGCGGCGCATTCTTTCTTTTCGGAGTAAATTCGCAATGTTTTTCACGGTGTAAGGGGCGTTATACTCCGCTAGCGATTTTAGAGGAATTTGGTAGACGCGAAAAAGTAAAAGTTACTTTACATTTTTGGGTCATTTTGCTATTCTAGCAAAAGTTTTTCTTGAATGAATTTTTACCCATTTTTTTCCATCTAAAAGGTAAAATTTTTCGACACTTCCAATAAATGTATGGAAACGTCCTACTTCTACCCCTCTCCCTCTCTAGGTAGAGGCACCTGAATGCAGGCGCTTATGAAGCGTCTCTACGAGCGAAAGGAGAAACAAAATGTCTACCAAACACACCTCCAACTATGCACTCTCCCAGTGGGAGGCCAGCGACCCGGTCATCCGGGTGGACTTCAACGCAGACAACGCCAAAATTGACGCGGCCCTCGCGGACCTGGAAACAAAAAAGGCGGATACCTCCGCCCTGGCAGCCCTCCAGACCGCCATCGACAGCAAGGCCAGCTCCGCCTCGGTCTCCACGCTGTCCTCCCAGCTGAACGCCGCTAAGGCATCCATCCCGAAAATCGTCTCCACCTCCTACACCGGCACAGGCACCTGTAAGCAGTCAAACCCCACCGCCCTCTCCCTGGGCAGTATCTCTCAGCCTTACCTCGTAATCGTCCGCCCCGTGGAGGGCGACGGCGACGGCCTCGTCCTCCTCTACGGCATGACCTCCAGCTGCAGCCACCTCTCCGGTTCCTATGGCAGCGGCTACAATGTAACTATCACCTGGTCCAGCAGCCGGGTCAGCTGGTACGCCGATAACGCCAGCGCCCAGATGAACGAGTCCGGCAAGCAGTACCGCGCCTTTATTCTTGGTATGTAGCACAAAAGGGACCCCCGGGCGAAAGCCCGGGGGTCCGCTGGGGTTTTCAGCCGGTCAAAGGACAGGCTTACTTGAACACCACACCACTGGTGCTAACAGTCAGAGTTACGAGTGCGGAACCGGTCGGCGTACCAGACTCGCCAGCAGTACCGGCGCCAGTGCACTTGTAGAACTCAAGCACAATCGGCTGGCCATCGTCGGTCACAACAATCGTGTCGGCGGCAGGCAGGCTGCTCACCTGAATCGCGCTGCCTTTCTTCACCCACTGGCCGTTAATCTTGCTGATTCTGTTGGTATCGTTTTTGCTGGCTTCCAGACCGCTGTTGGTCTGAACGATCATAACATAATCGCTGGGATCCAGTCCGAGATCAGCTGCGGTCGGGAAGTTTACGGTCATGATTGCAACCCGCTTGCTCGGAATCGAAAGGGCATGGGTGTAATCAGTATTCACGCTACCAAGCGCGCCGTTCATATCGTCCACGGGCGTGCTGGGCAGGGTAGCGGTTCCCTTCCCATCGCTGTAGGTAGCAGTAACGCTGCCCTGGCTGGTGGTACCGCTGGGAGTGGCAACAGGCTTGGCAATCTCCACATAGGTGGCGCTGTCCACGATAGGAGCAGTGGCCAGGTTCGCACTCTGAATCACAGTGACAGTTCCATCTTCCTCGGTCTGCCGCACGTCGGTGCTTGCAGTCCAGGTGGTCAGGTCGTCCACCTTCTTGGTGCTGGAAACGACGACCTCGGTCTTGTCGGCGCCCACGTAGGCGAGCACGCCATCGCCAGTAATGCTGGCCGCAGCAACCGTATGTGTTACACCGTTCACGATAATCTTGATGTCACCATCGGAGTTGATATCGCTAACGGAATACCCAGAAATCTTATCGAGCATCTCCTTAGCAATCTTTGCCTTGGCAACAGCGTCGGTCATGGTCACGGTGTCCTGATCGCCAGATGCGTCCACGAAGCGGATAGCAACCTCGTCATCATCGGTGTTAAAGCCAACATGAGTGGCCTTAGCGATTGTCGCAGTTACCGCACTGCTGCCAACAGGATCGTTAACGTCAGCGGTAAGCTTGATCTCATAGGCACCATCCACGGTAGTAGATGCAGTGGGGGTAATACCCGCCAGAGGCGCGCTTGTGGTGGGAGTTGCAGTGAAGAAGAAGCCAGTCTCCTCGGGCTTAATGAGGACCACGGTGTCCTGCTTGCCGTCGCACTCGACCTTCTTGTTCCAGGTCTTGCCGCCGTCCACACTGTACACAGTGCCGGCAGGAGCAATCCACTGGTAGGTGCTGGCCTCGTTCTCGGCGGTCATTGTGATGGTGGTATCAGCAGCAAAGGTGAAGGTCTTGGACTCACCGTTCTTCAGGGTGTAGTCGGTACCGTCAACGGTGAAGGCAGCAACCTTGCCGCTGGCCAGACCGGAAACCTCCAGGGTCACGTTGCCGGTAACCTTCTC
>JAAWAD010000023.1 GCA_022791995.1 Lawsonibacter sp. | reverse complement strand
GGGGACGGCCACCACCTTCTGGCCGGGGACCATGGGGTTTTCGATCTCGGTGCACTTCAGGTCCTCCAGCTTGGGCATGGACTTGCGCTTCTCCTCGCTGATTCCCCAGAACTTCATCAGGCCGGAGCCCTGCATCAGCCGCACAGGCAGGAAGGGCAGGCCCAGGGAGGATGCGTGGAGCATGAGCATCAGCACATCCTGAGAGTAGTCCTCATAGGTCAGCTTGCCCTGCTCGATGGCGGCGCGGAAGCGGCGGGACACGTTGGTGTAGCCGGAGTTGGCGGTGTAGCAGTTGATGTACGTCTTCACCCGGCCCTCGCCGATGAGCATGTCCCAGTCGCCGCCGGCGGGTCCGGCCCACACGGTGAAGTCCTTCTGGCCCTGGCGCAGAATTTCCGACACCACGGCGTAGGGCTTCCGGTTGGTGGTGAAGCCGCCGAAGCTGACACAATCGCCGCTCTCGACAAACTTAGCCACCGCGTCATGCAAGGAATACACTTTGTTCACAGTAAAAACCCCCATACTATTCCGATTTTTCCGTTTGTCTGTCTGTGCGCGCTCTATATCGTCAGTCATTTTACCATAAAAAACAGAAAAGGTCTATCTTTAATTTAGCAAAAAGTTTGCATATCGTCACCTGACATGCTATAATGGGGGACGAGAGGAGGTCAAGCCCATGCGGAATGCAGATTTTCACCTTCAGCTGAACCACAACGACAGCTGGAATATGAGCCGGCTCCATTTCCACGACCACTTTGAGCTGCTCCTCCCCCTGACCAGCCCGGGGGACATCTTCGTCAACGACCAGGTGTACCCTCTGCGCCGGGGGACGCTGTATCTGATCGGGGCCAACACCCTCCACCGCACCATTGCCGACGGGGCCCACGCCCGGTACATCCTCCACATCAGCCCCAGGACCCTGTCCGACCTGTCCACCCCCCAGACCGACTTCACCCGGATGACCCGGGACGGCTTCCGCCGGGCCAACCTGGACGCCGCCCGGTTTAACCAGATGATTGAGCTGTTCCAGGCCCTGGAGCGGCGGAAAAACGACGGCTCCTTCGGCAGCGATATCCGGCAGACCATAGCCCTGCTGGAGCTGCTGATCCGGGTGGCCGCCACGCTGGACACCGCCACGGCCGGCGAGGCCATCCGCAGCAAGGACTTTCTGCGGATCGCCCCCATCCTGGACTACATCCGGGACAATCTGGCCGAGCCCCTGTCCCTGGACCAGATTGCCAGCCAGTTCTTCCTCAGCAAGCACTACCTGTGCCGCATCTTCAAAACAGCCACTGGCTTTTCCGTGATGGAGTACATCATCTACAGCCGGGTGCTCCGGGCCCGGCAGCTGCTTCAGGAGGGGGTCAGTGTCCAGCAGGCCGGGGAGCTGTCCGGCTTCTCCGACAACTCCCACTTTATCCGCACCTTCGGCCATCTCACCGGCATCACCCCGGGGCGATATGCCCGGGAGTATCAGGCCGGTGCGCCCATCCCTATGGGGGAGCCCCCGGGAAACGGATAACCCCCAGCCGCCTGTATGCTGCGGCTGGGGGTTTTCGGTCCGGCGCGGATGCCTGACGCACCGGACGGCCTGGTGGCTGGAGGGCCCCGGGCGCCTGGAGGAGGAGAAAAGAAAGTAGGGAGGTGTACGAAACAAAAGGGGGCAGGCGCCTGGTTAGCTTGCTCTAACCACCCATATATTAGCATACGCTAACCAGCTTGTCAACCCCCTTCGCAAGCTTTTTTGCGCGCCCCTCCCCATCTGTGTGTAGGGGCGGATATCATCCGCCCGTGCGTCTCTCGTCCCGCCCGCAGGCAAAAAAGCTCCCTCATAGAGGGAGCCTTACGGGAGAGCTTTTTCGACCCGTCCTGCAAACATAGTTTCTAAACATTGAAAGTTCTTTCGGTTCCTTGCCGCTTCGCGGCTCTAAGAGCCCCTAAGCTCATACTTCGTATTCGCTAAGGGGCTCTATGTCTTTCAAGAAAGGAACAAAAAACGCCCCCGCCGGTGCAGCGGGGGCGTCAGTCTGTTCAGGCGAAGCGATTCTGCTCCGGGCGGTAGCGGTAGCCGGCGGCGGCCAGGGTGCTCTCCAGCCAGTCCTGGTCCACGTCCTGCTCGGCACAGAAGTCCTCCAGGCCGGCGGAGCCGTCCCGCAGCCGGGTGTTCACATAGCTCAAAAGGATATGGGGGTCCTGGGGCAGCATTGCGGCGCCTCCCTTCAGCCCGGGGGCCAGGTCATGTCCCGGCCGCCCAGCACATGGAAGTGGAGGTGGGGGACGGACTGGCCCGCCTGAGCCCCGATGTTGGACACCACCCGATAGCTGTCCAGGCCCAACTCCCGGGCGGTCCGGGCGATGACCTGAAAGATGTGGGCGATGGCGGGGGCGTTCTCCGGGGTGATCTCGGCCACGGAGCCGATGTGGGCCTTGGGGATGACCAGGAAGTGGGTGGGGGCCTGGGGGTCGATGTCCCGGAAGGCCAGACACACCTCGTCCTCATAGACCTTGGCGGAGGGAATCTCCCCGGCGGCGATTTTGCAGAACAGGCAGTCAGACATAAGAAAAGCCTCCTTTGTGCATGTTTTTTTGCCCCGCTGGGGGCGTGATGACAGCTTCTACTCCACGGTGACGCTCTTGGCCAGATTCCGGGGCTTGTCGATGTCGCACCCCCGCATCAGGGCCACATAGTAGGCGAAGAGCTGGAGGGGGACGATGCCCAGGGAGGGCAGGAGCAGGTCGTGGGTGTCGGGGATGGGGATGACGGCGCTGGCCACGGCGGCCATCCGGTCCACGTGGCTCTCGGTGGTCAGAGCCAGCACGTTGGCCCCCCGGGCCTTCACCTCGATGATGTTGCTCATGGCCTTCTCGAAGAGGGGGCCGTAGGTCCCCACCGCCACCACCAGGGTGCCCTCCTCAATCAGGCTGATGGTGCCGTGCTTCAGCTCCCCGGAGGCGTAGGCCTCGGAGTGGATATAGGAGATCTCCTTCAGCTTCAGGGAGCCCTCCAGGCCCATGGCGTAGTCCAGGTTCCGGCCAAGGAAGAAGATGGAGCTGTGGTGGAAGGACTGGGAGGCCAGGTACTGGATGTGGTCCCGGCCGGCCAGCACGGCTTCCATCTTGTCCGGCAGACGGACCAGCTCCTCCAGCAGGGCGCGGCTCTCCTCCTCCGAGACCCGGTCCAGGGTCCGCCCCAGGTACACCGCCAGCAGCAGCACCAGGACCAACTGGGTGGAGTAGCCCTTGGTGGTGGCCACGGCGATCTCCGGCCCGGCCCAGGTGTACAGCACCTGGTCGGACTCCCGGGCGATGGAGCTGCCCACCACGTTGACGATGGACAGAATTTTCGCCCCCCGCTTCCGGGCCTCCCGCAGGGCGGCCATAGAGTCCAGCGTCTCCCCCGACTGGCTGATAATCAGCACCAGGGTGTGCTCGTCCACAATGGGCTCCATATACCGGAACTCAGAGGCCAGGGCCACTTCCACCGGCACCCGGGTCAGCTTCTCCAGCTGGTACTTGCCCACCATCCCCACGTGATAGCTGGAGCCGCAGGCCACAATGTAGATCTTCTGAACCGCCCGGATCTCCTCCGGGGACAGGCAGAAATCCTCGAAGTACACCGCCCCGTCCCGGACCCGGGGAGAGATGCACCGGCGCAGGGCCTGGGGCTGCTCCAGAATCTCCTTGAACATGAAGTGGGGATAGCCCCCCTTCTCCGCCGCGTCCACCTCCCAGTCCACATGGACCCGCTCCTTGGCGATGGGCTGCATCAGGTGGTTGTAGCACTGGATACCCTCCCAGCTGAGCACGGCGATGTCCCCGTCGTTCATATAGCTCACCTCCCGGGTGTGCCGCAGAATGGCGGTGACGTCGCTGGCGATGAAATTGCACCCCTCGCCCCAGCCCAGAATCAGCGGGTTGTCCTTTCGAACGGCCACCAGCTGGTCGGGGCAGTCGGCGCACAGGATGCCCAGGGCGTAGGTGCCCCGGATGCGGTGGAGGGCCTGGTCCACGGCGGCCAGCAGGTCTCCGGCGTAGAAGTACTCGATGAGCTGGGCCACAACCTCGGTGTCCGTTTCCGAGACGAAGGGGACCCCCTTCTCCATCAGAAAGGCGCGCAGCTCCACATAATTTTCGATGATGCCGTTGTGGACCACGGCGATACGGCGGCTCTGGCTCACCTGGGGGTGGGAGTTCACGTCGCTGGGGGCCCCGTGGGTGGCCCAGCGGGTGTGGCCGATGCCCACCTCTCCCTGGACCGCCGCGCCCCCCTGGAGCAGCTCGGAGAGCACCTGGAGCCGCCCCTTCGCCTTATGGACGGACAGGCCCTCTCCCGCCCCGGCACACACCGCCACCCCGGCGGAGTCATACCCCCGGTACTCCAGACGGGACAGACCCTCCAGCAGAATGGGACAGGCCGCCTCTTGGCCAACGTAACCTACAATTCCACACATATTCAATTTCCTCCTGAAATGTTGACGTGCCCGTCCCCCCTGCCAACGGCAGCGGCGGACAGGACCAAATTCAAGAGGTCAAACGCGCAGCCATTTGTACCTCGTTCCCCGGCCGCGGCCCCTTTGTTCCCCAGTCGCCTGGGTGTTTGTGGACCGCGTGCGCACCCGGAGCCGGTGCGGAGGGGCATCCGCCGAAGTTTCGATTCTCCCCTCTCCTCGTCGTCCGCTGGGAGCGTTCCCCCTGCGGCACTGGCGCTTCTGATGGGCCTTACGCCCATGGTCCTCCCTTCCCGCTGCGATGGCGGAACACCGCTCCAGCCTATGCCGGCCCGGCCGCGGATATTCCGCCTTCGGTATTATACGGCATCCCGCCGGAGGTGTCAAAGAATATTTTTTCCCCTCTGCGGTAAAATTCCTCTTTACAAGTCCGGCAAAGCCTGCTATAATAAGACCCGCATCCGAGATGTGCGTCCGTAGTTCAATTGGATAGAGCGTCAGATTCCGGTTCTGAATGTTGGGGGTTCGAGTCCCTTCGGGCGTACCACGCCGGAGCAAAGTCCGCTTTGCTCCGGCGTTTTTTTGTGAAATGCCGTTCGCGCCTGCGCCCGGCCCCGGGAAAAAGGCCGATTCCCTCTTGACGGGAGGAAGGTTCCCGGCTATAATAGGACTTGGCGTTCCAGACCGTGCGAGGACAATCCAATACGCTGATGTGGCTCAATGGCAGAGCATCTCACTCGTAATGAGAAGGTTGTGGGTTCGATTCCCACCATCAGCTCCAACAATCCCCGAATATCAGCCGGTATTCGGGGATTGCTGTATTCTTGCGTTCGCTTTCCCTGTTACTGCGGAGGGGGAACCCTGGTCAGCTCGATCTGCCCCTGGGCCGCTACAGCAATGTACAATTATGCCACCCTGGGCATCCATCCCCTTGAGTACGTACCCTACCTCTATTTTAATCTTGTCAACATTGCTCTGGGTATCATCTTACCCATCATCGGTCTAACCATTTTCACGAAGGAACGTGTTGATACACAGCGGCAGAAAGCACAGAATACCAAGAAAGCTTAATTCAGACAGTAAAAGGACACGTCATCAGCGTGCCCTTTTACTTGTATTATGAAAACCGATTGTTGTTGGAGCCAGGGCAGCGGGTTACATTTTGCAGCTACTTGTTTATGCGAAAGGGTTCCATCACTTCGATCAGATTCCCATCTGGATCACGCACAAAGACCCAATGTCCGCCGTCGGGACGAACACCGACATCTATGCAGAACTCCACGTTGTTTTCTTTCAGCTGTTGGGCAAATGCCAACACATTTTCCACCGTTACCGCAAAGTGAGTCATTCCAGAGCGGTTCCAAACGGTGTTTGTCTGGGGAATATGATTTGTGAACTGAAACAATTCCAGCTGAACGTTACGGGCAGGCGATTCCAGCACGGCGGTATGGCACTGGGTCGTTTCAGGCGGCAGTTGATAAAGCGGATAGTTTTTTTCAAAGAAAGAGGAGGGAAAATGGGCGCCGCGCAGGTATGTAAATCCGAAGTTATCGCAATAGAAGGCGATGGAGCGCTCTAAGTTGGCTGCTGTGATGCCGATATGAGCCACTGTTTGAATTTTTTCCATCATCATGCCCTCAAGAAACAATTTGGCGAACAATGCGTTTGACCGACTCTGCATCCATGTGGTATTTGCAGAGGAGACTGTCATAGGGACCGAATCCGGGGTAGGTTTCAGGGATTCCGATCCGCACAAATTTTTGGGGGGCAACCCCGGCGTCTGCTATGAAGTCCGCGATTGCGCTGGCCAGGCCGCCGCTCATAAAGTGGTCCTCCCAGACGACTATTTTCCCAATCTGTTCAATGGAATCCAGTACAGCCCTTTGGTCTAACGGCTTGATTGACCACATATCCACAACACGCAGATGGATACCCTCTTGTTCCAATTCCCGAGCCAGCGTTAAGGCGCGCTGCACCAGTCCGCCATGTACGAACAGGGCGGCGTCGTTGCCGTCATGTGCAAGGACCGACTTCCCGATTTCAAAGCTCTGGGTACCGGGAGAATAGATGACGGGATCTGCTTTGGCAGTTGTAAGGCGGAGAAAGATAGGGCCCTCGAGATTCCCGCTGCTCCGAAGCACGCTGGCGCACATCAGCGGATCGCTGATCGAAATCACCTTCATATTTGCAATGGAGCGCATAATGGAAATATCCTCCATGGCATAGTGCGTGGAACCGCCGGTGCTTGTCATACCGCCGACCCATCCGATTATGCGGACAGGCAGGTTTTGATAGGAAATGGCACTGCGGTTTTGCTCAAAACAGCGCATGGTGACAAAGGGTGTCATACCCAGAATATAGGGGATGCCGCCGGCAAGTGCAAGGCCAGCAGCAATCCCTGCGGCATTTTGCTCTGCGATGCCAGTGTCCACAAAGCGATCAGGGTATTTTTCCACAAAGCTTTTCATATTGCCGCCGCAGTCCGAGGTCAGAGCCCAGATTGCTGGATCGTTGTCTGCCATATCCAGCAGTGTTTGGGCAATGAGAGTACGCGTATTGACAATATCTCCAAGGCTATATTGACTCATTTTTCTCCCCCCTTGTTACATCTCACGCATATGTGCAGCTTTTAGTTCTTCCAGGGCCTGGTTCATCTGTTCCTCCGTCAGGTTTCCAGAATGCCAGCTGATCTGCCGCTCCATAAATGAGATGCCCTTCCCTTTGATGGTATCACAAATGATGACAGTGGGACGGTCACTATCATATTGGGGAAGTGCATCAAAAGCATCTGCAATAGCGTTCATATCGTGGCCGTTAATTGGAATGACATTCCAGCCAAACGCACGCCACTTATCTTCGTAAGGCTCCAGCTTCATGAAACCTTGATCCGAGTGACGGGTCATGAACTGGTGATTGCGGTCGACAATTCCGATGAGGTTTCCCAACCCCTTACTGCCTGCATACATAGCGGCCTCCCAGATTGAGCCCTCGCAGGTTTCGCCGTCCCCCATCATGCAGAACACACGGTATGCCTCCTTTCTCTGCTGGGCCATCAGCGCCATGCCGACTGCGATTGGCAGGCCTTGTCCCAGAGAACCGGTCGAAGATTCCACTCCAGGCAAATGGACCTTGCAGGGGTGCATACCATAGTGCGTATCAATTTTTCCATAGGTGGAGAGAATTTCCTCAAAATCAAAAAATCCGCGCAAGGACATTGCGATGTACATACAAACTGCTGCATGTCCCTTGGAAAGGATAAAACGGTCACGGGTGGGCATGGCGATATTGCTGGGGTCCACATGCATTCCATAGTGGAAAAGTGCAACCAGCATATCTGTCATAGAAAGGTCTCCGCCAATATGCACATCGCCATTATAAGCGCCGCACAGAGTGACTAAGCGCACCCGCTGCTGGTATGCAAGTTCGCGCAGCCGTTTTACGGTTTCTGGATTTGCCATCGGGTTGCTGACGCCGCCGGTGGGCTCTCTTCTGTACACAATCGCGGCGGCGACCAACTTGAGCGCAGACCGTATGATTCGGAGTATCTGGCCATGGATTTCTGTGCTCTTTGCTGTGCTGATGCTGGTCACCTACTGCCCTGTTTTCACCACATGGCTGCCAAGCGTCCTATAAAAATGGACAGGTGAGAGTCCTTTGCCAAACCATCTGTGTGAGGAGGAAAACCATATGTATAACAAATTTGATCTTACCGGACGCACTGCGCTTGTAACGGGCGGCGCGGCAGGATTGGGCAGCGGGATGGCCAAGGCGCTGAGCATGGCTGGCTGCCAGGTTGCCCTGTTGGACTTTTCACCAACGGTGCAGGAGACGGCGCAGGTGATGCAGAAAGAAACCGGAAATCCTGTATACGGGATACAAGGTGATTTAACAGACCGCGCTGACCTTGAACGCGCCTATCGCCAGTGCGTGGAATTGTTGGGCGGAAAGCTGACCATCCTTCTAAACAACGCCGGCGGAGCGTACACAGCGCCGATTGAAGAGTACCGTTTAGATAAGTGGGATTGGCTGTTGGAGCTGAACCTTACTGCGATGTTTGAGATGTCGCGCCTGGCAATCAAAGATATGCGGAAAGAGGGCTATGGAAAGATTATCAATATCGCCTCTATGCTGGCCTTCTTTGGCGGCACACACTCCTTTGCCTATGCCGCTTCCAAGGGAGGTGTCGTCCAGCTGACAAAAGCGCTGTCCAACGAAGTGGCGGGAGAGGGCATTACCGTGAATGTAATCGCACCAGGCTATATGAATACCAAGCTCAACACCTTTATGGATGAGGATTTCCGGGACCGTATCAACCAGCGCCTCCCGGGCAAGCGCTGGGGTGAGCCCGAGGATTTGGGAGGACCTGCGGTGTTTTTGGCTTCGTCCGCTTCTGATTACATCAGCGCAGTGACAATCCCCGTGGACGGCGGCTACATGGCGAAATAACAAAGGAGGTCATTGATTATGAAAATAAAGGCTGCGGTTGTCCATCAGGAGGGCGCCCCATTTGTAATGGAAGAAGTGGATCTGGCGCCTCCCCGGGCGGGTGAACTATTGATTAAAATTGTGGCCTGCGGCGTATGCCACACAGATGCCAAATCAAGGGATGGCTACTTCACTCCGTTCCCGGCGGTGCTGGGACATGAGGGTGCGGGGATTGTGGAAGCGGTTGGGCCCAATACAGAGGGGTTTGCTGCGGGGGATCATGTGGTCCTCTCCTACCCTTATTGCTGTGAATGCGATAATTGCAGAAAGGGCAGGCCCTATTACTGCTACCGCAGCACGGAATTGAGCTTCTTTGGGAAATTTAAAGATGGATACTCCCCATTGTCGCAAAATGGAGCGTCAATCAATACATTTTTTGGGCAGTCCTCCTTTGCCACATATGCGGTTGTCCCAACTGCAAATGCAATTAAAGTGGATGCTGACATAGACCTTGGGCTGTTGGCGCCGCTCGGATGCGGAATCCAGACCGGTGCAGGAGCCGTTATAAATGCGTTGAACCCCCAAAAAGAGGACAGCGTTGTCGTTTTCGGAACAGGTACGGTTGGATTGAGCGCTATCATGGGGGCTGTTGTGGTAGGCTGCAAAAAGATTATTGCGGTCGATATTTTGGATACACGGCTGGAAATTGCGCGTGAATATGGAGCCACCGATGTGGTTAATTCCAAGTCCGAAGCGGATGTTGCTGCTGTGATAAAAGAACTGACGGACGGAAAGGGCGCCGATTATGCACTTGATACTACCGGTGTAGAAGCGTGTACCCTGGCCGCGCTGAAATGTCTTCATACCGGGGGGAAAGGAGCCTGCGTAGCGGCCAGTAAAAAACTGACCTTTGATCCTGCGCCATCCTATTTTATCGGTCGAAGCTGGTCTTATTTAATTGAAGGAGAGGCGGTCCCTCAAACCTTTATTCCCCAAATGATAGACTGGTACAAGCAGGGGCGCTTCCCGATTGACCGTATGATCTCTTTTTATTCATTCGAGCAGATCAATCAGGCGTTCGATGATACAAAATCGGGAATTGCAACAAAGGCCGTCTTGAAAATGCCGGATTAATTGATAGGCCGGGCTGAGCCCGCAGGAAATTTAAGATTCCTGCGGGCTTTTGCTGCCTTCTGGCGTTGCAAACGCCCAAATGGCCGGATAAAAACCGAAATGCTTACAGGGGGATTATGCCAGTTCCGCTGCGTGGGCCCTCATATACTCGATAAAATATTTGCTGGCAATCGGCGGGCGGTGTTTATCCTGGTAGCCGATGGCCAGCGTTCTGCTCACGGCCGGAACCGTGGGGCGCAGGACAAGGCGGTAGTCCGTGCGGTGCAGCACCAGCTCCGCCAGGATGCTCACTCCCAGCCCTGCCTCCAGCATGGTGCCCTCTTTTAACGTGATGGTTTCAATGCCGCTGACTGCCGCCGGATTGACAAAGGCAAAGTCGACCTCAGCCTGGGCAGCCAGTGGCAGGAGACGCTGGAGATGGTGCCGATGCGGATTGTGCCTGTGTCCAGCCCCTTGATCTCCCTGGCAATCTCCTGCATGGATTGATACTGAGCGATTGTTCGTTGGATGAAGGGAAACAGCCGTTCTCCCTCTGGCGTCAGCTGGATGCCATAGCGGGGGCGCTGCTGTCCGGGTTTTTGAGCACTCGCCTGCACAAGGGTCGGCTGCTGGGATTTTATTACGGATTTCGCGCCGTGTGGGTCCTGGCCTATCTGTGGCTCTTCCCCAAGACCATGTTCACCGCGGTGCTGTTCTCGACGGGCCTGGGACTGACTGGAGACGCCACGGTGTCCCCTGCCTCGGGCCTGGTGAATGAGAACTTCAGCATCCAGAAGGTGGCAACCTTGATCGGACTGCTGTTCTTTGCCCATCAGGTGGGGGCTTTCCTCGGTGCGTGGCTGGGCGGGCTCTGCCTGGCTGCTACTGGCGGATACATCGCAATCTGGGTGGCCGATGCGGTGTTGTGCGCAATGGCGTCTGTGGTCAGCTTCCTGATTTGCTAGTTCAATAACCGCGCAACTTGACGCCATGGAACAACCAAAAACTCCGGGAAAAGCGAGTGGTTGCGCGCGGTGCTTTCTTATGCTAAAATGAGAGCATCATTCCAGCGGGAGGGATTGGTATGCAGAACGATTCCAGCTGCATCAGCAGGATTCACGAAAAATATGAGAGCCAGACCGCCACGGCTGCCGAGCGCAAAATTGCCCTCTATATCAAGGAAAACATGGACAAGGCGCTGCACTGTACGCTTTTGGAGCTGGCGGAGCAGATCGGCGTCAGCGATGCTACGGTTGTCCGCTTCTGCAAGAGCATCGGCTACAAGGGGTTTCAGGAGTTTAAGATATGCGCCGCCATGGAGCTGATTCCCTCGGGGCAGCAGTACCACCCCAAGCTGCAAAAGGATGACGACCCCGAGCAGATCTGTCAAAAAATATTTTCCACAGAGATTACGGCCCTTCAGCGGACCCTTCAGGCCCTGGATATGGAGGTGATCGGGCAGGTGGGCCGGGTGTTGTCCCGGGCCGCCCGCATCTCCTTTGCGGGGACCGGAGCCAGCATGATGGTCTGTAAGGACGCCCACCACAAGTTTTTGCAGGTGGGCATCCATGTCTCTGCCGCGGAGGATAAGGACGTTCAGCTGATGGAAGCGGCCCTGCTGCATCCGGGGGACGTTCTCTTCGCCGTCTCCCACTCCGGCAACAACCTGCATGTGCTCCACGCCGCCGAGCTGGGGCGCTCCTGCGGCGCGTCGGTGGTGGCCCTGACCTCGCCGGGAAAAAACAGCCTGGCCCAGATTGCGGATTACACCATCACCACCGTCAGCGAGGAGACAATCTTCCGCTCGGAGGCGGCGAGCACCCGGCTGGCCCAGCTGGCGGTGATTGACAGCCTGATCGCCATTGTGGCATTCCGGGACTATGACCAGGCGTACCAGTCCATCTATAAGATACGGACCGCAACTATGGACAACAAGGCCTAGAAGCCCCCCGGTTTCCGGGCGGAAAGGAGGATGCCTGCTTCGGCGGGTGTCTTTTTTTACCCTGAAATGTAGAAAAACTACTACAAAAAGAGGGCGCAAAATATATGCAAACTGAATAAGAGGATGTGAAAATTATGGAGTTGAACTGGAAAAGAACACAGAACCTGTGGGCTAACTGCATAAAATTTCCTGTCGATTTTTCTACAAGCATACGAACTTTCTTTTTGGTATTGTAATTTTGCTACATTAGTGCTACTATGATTTCAGACGGTGAACATCACCAAACACCTTCCCCCTCTGCTCCCCGCTCCCGCCCCCTGGGTAAGCGGGCGGAGGCCTGCGGAGGAGAGGCGGAAGAAAAACGGAAACAAGGAGTGGTTTTCATGAGAGCAGTTGTCCTGTCCGGTCCCAATCAGTTTGCTCCAGCCGAAATCGAAAAGCCGGTCATCGGCAGCGACGAGATCCTGCTGGAAATGAAGAGCGCCGCCATCTGCGGCACGGACATGCGCATCCTGACGGGCAAGAAGACAAAGGGCGTCCGCTATCCCTCAGTCATCGGCCATGAGATCTGCGGCGTCATCGCCCAGGTGGGGGCCGACGTGGAGGGCTTTGCGGTGGGCGAAAAGGTAGCGGTGGCCAACGTGATCCCCTGTCACCATTGCAGCAGCTGCCTGCGGGGCCGGGAGAACGCCTGTCTGGAGCGCCAGGCCATCGGGTATGAGTTTGACGGCGGCTTTGAGGAGTTTGTCCGCATCCCCGCCATCTGCATCCAGAACGGCAACATCGTTAAGCTGCCGGACCACGTATCCTTTGCCGCCGGGGCGCTGATTGAGCCGCTGGCCTGCTGCATCCGGGGGCTGAAGAACGCAGGCACGGGCTTTAACGACGACGTGCTGATTGTCGGGGCCGGCCCCATCGGCCTGTTCCACCTCCAGCTGTCCAAAATTGCCGGGGCCCGGAAGGTGATTGTCAGCGAGCCCAACGAGTCCCGCCGGAAAATCGCCCTGGAGCTGGGGGCCGACCTGGTGGTGGACCCCACCAAGGAGGACCTGCCCGCCATTGTCAACCGGGAGACCAACGGCCAGGGGATGGACGTGATCGTCATGGCCATCGGTGTGCCCGCCCTGGTCAACTCCACCCTGAAGCTGTGCAAGCGGGGGGGCACTGTGAATCTGTTCGCCGGCTTTGCCGGGACCGGGGAGTCCACCGTGGAGGTCAACACCATCCACTACAATGAGATCAATGTGAACGGCTCCACCGCTTATAAGCTGGAGGACTACCTGGCCGCCGCCGAGATGATTAAAAGCGGCAAAATCAACGCAGACAAGATTGTCACCCACAAATTCAAGATTGAGGAATTCCAGCAGGCCTATGAGGTGTGCGTCAGCGGCACCGGCCTGAAGGTGATCATTGAGCCATAGCGTATCCCCGCCGGTGCGATGCTCCGGCGAACCGATGAGAAGGACTCTGCGCCATTATTTTTGAAAGGAAGTATTACAATGAGCAACGTAGGTCTTGGAAAAAAAGTCCGCATGTCCCGCATGGTGAACCCTGTAAGCAACAAGATGATGGCCATTACCGTCGATCACGCCATCTCCCGGGGCATCGCCCCCATGACGGGTCTGCACAGCATCCAGTCCACCATTGACAAGATTGTCGCCGGCAAGCCCGACGCCATGACAATCACCCCCGGCATCCTGAACCAGTGCTGGGATGCGGAGAAAAACCGCGACGTGGCCATCCTGTGCAAGATCTCCAACTACAGCCCTGTGGCTCCCACCCAGGACATCATCTTCGGCAACGTGGATGAGGCCATCTCGCTGGGCGCCTCCGGCGTGTCCATGGGCGCCATGACCCTGGGCGACTATCAGGGCGTCCAGTTCGAGGCCATCGGTCGCTTTGCCGCCGAGTGTATGCAGAAGGGAATGCCCCTCATCGGCCACGTGTACCCCAAGGGAGAGAGCGTCCCCGCGGACAAGCGCACCGCCTGGGAGAACATCGCCTACTGCATCCGCTCCGCCTGCGAGATGGGAATGGACATCGTCAAGACCACCTACTGCGGCAATCCCGACGCGATGGCCAAGGCGCTGTCCACCGTCCCCAGCGGCTTCCGCGTCGTGATTCAGGGTGGGGACGCCCCCGAGGGCCTGGACGCTGAGGGCAAGCTGAACCATTTCCTGACCATCACCCGGGAGGCGATGGACTGCGGTGTGGGCGGCGTGACCATGGGCCGGTTTGTCTGGGACTACCCGGATGTGACCGCGCTGGTTGTGGCCCTGCGGTACCTGATTCACCACGGCTACTCCGTCAAGGAGACCAAGCAGCTGCTGGCCCAGCTGGAGAACGACAAGAATTACGACAAGTTCTGAGACACCGCGCCCCCTGGTCCCCGCTCTCCCCCGGGGGCGGGGACCAGGAGAAGCTTGAAAGGAGGGAACCCCGTGGAGGAGAAATATCTTCTGGGGGTGGATGTAGGCACCTCCAGCATCAAGGTCGTGGTCATCGACCAGCAGGCCCGTCTGGTGGCCCAGGAGAGCGCCGTCTACCGCCTGATTAACCCGGACCAGGTCTCCATCCAGATCGACACCGCCGACATGTGGAACGCCTTCACCGGCTGCGTGGGCGCGCTGATCAGCCGGCATAAGGTGGACCCGGCCAAAATTCTGGCCATCGGCATCTCCAGCCTGTGCCCCGGGCTGGCCGCCTTTGACGAGAAGGGCGCTGTTCTGGTGGACCCCATCATCTACTCCGACCGGCGCAGTACCCAGGAGGCGGAGCTCTTCCGCCAGAAGGTGGGGACGCAGGAGCTGTTCGCCATCACCGCCAACAGCCCCATGGCGGGGGCCATGTCGGGCACCTCCATGCTGTGGATCAAACGGCATCTGCCCGAGATCTATGCCAGAACCCGATATTTCGGCCATGTGAACACCCTGATTGCCCACATGCTCTGCGGCAGCTTCGCCATCGACCACTCCAACGCCTCCTATACCCTGCTCTATGACACCGTGGGCTCCGGTACCTGGTCCCAGGCGATCTGCGAAAAAATCGGCCTCGACATCGAAAAGCTGCCCCCCCTGCACAAGTCCACCGACGTGGTGGGCACCCTAACCCATCCTGTGCTGCTGGCCATGGGCCTGTCGCCGCAGACCAAAATCGTCATCGGCGGAGGCGACACCGCCTGTGCCACCCTGGCCGCCGGCGTGGTGAGACAGGGGGACGTGTGCGAATCGGTGGGCACCACCGATGTGCTGACCGTCTGTGTGGACCAGCCCAAGTTCTCCCCCCACTTTATCAACCGCCGCCATGTGGTGGACGGCACCTGGATTTACCAGGGGGCCATGTCCCACACCGGCTCCTCCTACCAGTGGATCTATGACAACTTCTATCAGGATTACAAGGACTACCCCTCGGTCTCCGGCAAGCGGGGGATGATCCTGATGAACGACGACGCGGACCAGGCCCCGCCCGGGGCGGACGGTCTGGTGTTCCTCCCCTACATGATGGGGGAGCGCAGCCCCGTGTGGGACCCCTATGCCCGGGGCGTGTTCTTCGGTCTGTCCCTGAAGACCACCCGGCGGGAGATGAACCGGGCGGTGCTGGAGGGCTGCGCCTATGGCCTGCGGCAGCTGATCGCTATGGTGGAGGAGGTGACCGGCCAGCCCCTGACCGCCTTCTCCTCCATCGGCGGCGGGGCCAAAAGCCGGGTCTGGGCCCAGATCAAGGCGGACATCACCGGCCGGGACATCACCGTGCTGGACATGAACGACATGGCCCCCGTGGGAGCGGCCCTGCTGGCCGGCGTGGGCGCCGGCGTGTTCCAGGACGTTTATGAGGCCTCTGCCAGGGTGGAAAAGACCGTGTGCATGGAGATCCGGCACTCCGACACCCATAAGGCGGTGTATGACCAGCGGTATCAGGTCTACATCAGCCTCTATCCCCAGCTGAAGGAGCTCTATAAAATCAATCTCGGCCTGTAAGGGGCTGGACGCCCGCTCCGCCTTCCCCCATAAAGCGGGGAGCGGAGGGGAAAAATCAGAAAAGGAGCGTTCAACATGAAAAAGTGTATCAGCATGATTCTCGCCGCGGCGATGGTCCTCTCTCTGGCCGCCTGCGGCGGACAGCAGCCCTCCGGCGGAAACACCAGCGGCGGCGCGGGGACTTCCGGCAGTGGCGCCTCCTCGGACACCAAGGTCTCCTTTAACGTCAGTGTCCCCGACGCGGACAACTCCTACATCTATGCTGCCGCCCAGGAGTTCAAGGCCCGGGTGGAGGAGTACTCCGGCGGCAGCATTGAGCTGACCGTCTATCCCAACGGCTCCTTGTACGGCGGCGACGGCAACGCGGCCATCTCCTCTGTGGGCAACGGCTCTCTGGACATCGTCATCCTGGCCGCCTCCCTGTACGCCAGCTTTGACCCCAGCTTCTTTGTCATCTCCGTCCCCTACCTGTTCGACGACATCAAGCAGCTTCAGGACTATCTGAACAGCGACACCGGTCTGGAGCTGTTCAACAGCGTGGAGAGCATGGGCATCACCTGCCTGGGCCGCTGGACCCGCAGCTTCCGCCAGGTCACCAACAGCAAGACCCCCATCAACTCCCCCGACGACCTGAAGGGCATGGTGCTGCGCACCCCCAGCAACTCGCTGTATGTGGAGTTCTTCACCGCCTGCGGCGCCAACGCCACCCCTATGAACTTCAGCGAGGTGTACAACGCCCTCCAGCTGAATACCCTGGACGGCCAGGAAAACCCGGTGGACGTGCCCGCCACCAACAACTTCTATGAGGTGCAGAAGTACATCTCCGGCACCAACCACATCGCCGACGCCTGGGTGGTGGGCATGAACACCGCCAAGCTCACCGGTCTGTCCCAGAACCAGCAGGACGCCCTGCGCAAGGCCGCCGAGGAGTGCCAGCAGTGGTATGTGGACTACCAGGCCGAGAAGGACGGCGAGATGCTCAAGCTGCTCACCGACAACGGCATGGAGTACAACGAGGTTCCCCAGGACGGCTTTGAGCAGTTTGTGGCCATCTCCCAGGGGCTGTATCCCAAGTTCAAGGAGCTGGTGGCCAACGACGCCCTGTTTGACGCCACCACTGCCTTCTGCGGCAAATCCTGACGTTCAGGCGTCTGTGCGGGAAGGGGCGTCTGCCCCTTCCCGCTGCGCAGGCCCTGTGTTTCAACCTTGAGTTGTGAGTTGTTTGATGATAGAAGGGAGACGCTATGGAACGAAAACAATCCCCGCTGAGCAAGTTTTTTGACGTGGTCGATCTGCTGGAGAGCATCCTGTGCGGCGGAACCCTGGTATGCCTGCTGTTTGTGGTCCTGCTTCAGGTGGGCAGCCGCCTGATGGGCTTCAGTCTGACCTGGACGGAGGAGACCACCCGCTTCTTCTTCCTGTGGATGATGTTCATGGCGGTGGCCGCCGGCTTTAACCGGGCGGAGTCCTCCCGGGTGGTCATCCTGGTCAACCTGTTCCCCCGCCCCTTGCAGAAGCTGTGTACCGCCCTGTATTACATCGTCACCCTGAGCTTTTTCGCCTTTATGGTGTACTACGGCATCCAGCTGACCATGCAGAAGTTCGCCTTTCGGGAGATGGCCACCGCAGTGGCAATTCCCATGGGCTTTATCATGATCTGTGTGCCGCTGTGCGGGGCTCTGGGCTTCATCGGGACGATCCAGAGCTTTTTGGAGTACCCCCACAGGGTTGCGATTGGAGGGGAAAAGAAATGAGTGTTGCGCTGCTGCTGATTTTTCTGGGCTTGATGTGCTTGGGCGTCCCCATTGCCATCTCGCTGGGGGCGGCCTCGGTCATCGTGCTGATTACCATGGGCAATATGCCCCTGACCATGGTGGTACAGCTGATGTATACCTCCATGAACAGCTTCGTCATGGTGGCGGTCCCCTTGTTCATTCTGGCCGGCTCCCTTATGGACGAGGGAGGAATTGCCGATAAAATTTATGACCTGGCCGACTCCTGTGTGGGCTGGATCTACGGCGGCCTGGGCCACGTGTCCATCCTGTGCAACATCATCTTCGGCGCCATGTCCGGCTCCTCCGTGGCCGCCGTGGCCAGCATCGGCAAGATGAGCATCAACGCTATGGCCAAGAAGGGCTATCCCAAGGAGTACGGCGTGGGCATCAACCTGGCCGGCTGTATGCTGGCCTCGGTGATTCCCCCCAGCATCCTGATGATTGTGGCCGCCTCCACCGCCAGCGTGTCCATCGGCCAGGCCCTGATGGCCGGCATGGTGCCCGGCATCTTCATCGGCCTGATCTACATGATCTACAACTTTATCCACTGCAAGGTGACTGGCTTCGGCGAGAAGAGCGCCTTCAGCGCAGCCCGCCTGGGGAAGACCTTCCTCGGCGCCATTCCCGCCCTGATGGTGCCCGTCATCCTGCTGACCGGCATGTACAGCGGCATCTATACCCCCACGGAGGGGGCGGGCATCGCCGTGGCCTATGCGGTGCTGATCTCCGTCTATGTCTACAAGCGGATCAAGTGGTCTGACCTGCCCCGCATCATCTGCAAGAACGCCCGCCAGACCGGCACCATCCTGTTTATCGCCATTGCCGCCAAGCCCGCCGGCCAGATCTTCGAACTGGACGGCCTGCCCACCAAGCTGGCCAACTTTATCCTGGGCATCTCGGACAACCGGCTGGTCATCATGTTCTGCCTGTTCGTCTTCCTGATTATCGTGGGCATGTTCATGGATGCCACCGCTGCCATCTACATCCTGGTGCCCATTCTGCTGCCTGTGGTGAAGCAGCTGGGCGTGGAGCCCCTGTTCTTCGTGGTCTTCCTGGTCATCACCCTCAGCTTCGGTTTGATTACCCCGCCGGTGGGTGTGTGCCTGTACGCGGCGGAGAACGTGACGGGACTGCCCCTGGAGAAGGTCATCAAATCGGTGATCCCCTGGCTGTTCCTCACGGTGGGAATTATCTGCATCTTTATTGTATTCCCCCAGATCATTACCGGTCCCATCGCGGTTCTCATGCCCAACGGCTGACCCGGGGCCATCACCAATACCGTTCCCACCCCCTGCAAGGGGGTGGGAACCGTTACAGATTTAAGGAGGAAGCTATGAAAATTGTTGTGTTGGACGGCTACACCGAGAACCCCGGGGACCTGAGCTGGGACGAGCTGGGCAAGCTGGGCGAGCTGACCGTCTATGACCGCACCAGCCTCACCGATGAGGAGGAGGCCATCGCCCGCATCGGG
>JAAWAD010000097.1 GCA_022791995.1 Lawsonibacter sp. | reverse complement strand
TCCACATCTCCCGCTCCTGTGAGCAGCCCCATTCTGCTCAAGCGGGCGCCGGAGGACCCATCAAAGGGGTCCGGCCTCCGTTTGGCAATTTGTCCTGTCATAGTCGTTGCACCTCCTGTTTTTTGCAAAAGAAAAGCCCGACCCCTGTGTGAGCGCCATACAGGGGCCAAGCTATATGGATAAATTATAGGGATAAACGCTTTTTAGTTTGCTCCGGGACCGCTTTCCGCAGTTCACCCAAGGATGAGCTGTCAGGAGCCGTCCGGATGATCTCCAGGATATCGCCCCAAATCAGCTGGTTTACAGACAGCTTGTCCTTCAAAACACCGTCGTCGTAACAGTGCAGGACAGACACCAGATTCAGCCGGTTCATGATGACCCGGTATTGCCTGGAGATATTGGTTTTGTCTTTGTAGGGAGTGCTTTCTGTCACTGTAATGGAAAGGATCTCGCTGTCCGGCTCATCCAGCCTGCTCTGGACCTCCGACTGGAGCACATCAGGGCAGTCCGACAGGGATATGGGTGTGACCTGTATCATGCTGATTCCTCCCCTACCTGTCCGAAATATAGGGCCAGGGCCTCCCCGATGATCCGTTCCACCTCTTTTTGAGGAGTTCCGGGCTTGAAATAGGTGTAGTAAAGACTTCTCCCAATACTGACTGCTTTGGGACCGGAAGGCTTGGGGTTGCGCAGAAAGTCAACGACACCCTGCTCGGTAAGGGATTCTGTCTCCGCCAGTTTACGCAGGCCCGCTGCCTGGGCATCCGACATTTTACGCGGATACCGGTTCATCCCGGCGAATACGGCCAGTTGATTCTCCCTGCTCAGGTAGGAGAGAGAAACAGCGGAGGCCAGGGTCAGAAGTTTGGCGTCCAGTTTGAGCCTGAGACAGTCCAGTAGCTGATTGACCCGCAGGTAGTTGGCCACCTGACGCCCAGTGAGATCGTAGTCCCCACCCAGGGTATCCCGGTTTTTGGACTTGTGGAAGTCACTTCCACAAGTTTCCCCGCCGCCCTCCAAAGCTTTCAGTTCCAGAAGGATGTCGTTTCGCTTACCCTGAGAAAACATCTCCGAATACCGCAGGGCAAGCACCGCCGCCTTTTCACTGGGGAGCAAGTCGCTGAAGGACCGCTGGAGCATGTTGGTTTCCACCACATACATCAGAGCTTCCGTGTCGGACAGCCCCTCTTTAATCAGACACCAGGCGCCGTCCAGGCCGGCAATCTGCCCTGCGTTCATTCGGTTGTGGCCGGAGAGCATCTCATAGTCGTACACATCGCCGTCCAAGATACGGCGGATAATCAGCGGCATGAGTATCCCGTTCTGACGAATGCTCTCCACCATGTCGGAAAGCCGTTCCCCGGTATAAAGTCGAAATGGATGGCCCGCGAACTGACGAATCTTAGAGAAGGAGATAAAGACCAGGCGGAGCCCCTTCTGGGTGATTTCAATTTCCCGCTCGTTATCCTGCCCGGCAAACTCCGCTGCCAGGGAGGACATGGAGCGTACTCCTTTGGGCGGGGGTGCTTTCGACATAGCTGATCAACTCCTTTGCAAAGGCCCGGTATGCAATGCTGGCCTTAGAATCTGGGGCATATTCCATCACTGTCAGCCCACGGCTGATAGCATCCCCAACCTTTACTGTCTCCGGGATGGCCGTCCGAAACACCCGAATTTCATCTTGAAACGCAGTTTCTACATTGGCGCGCGTCGTGCGGTAAATATTTGTCCGCAGATTACAGCGGGAAAAGACAATGCCCTCAAATTGAATGGCTGGGTTCAGCCTCCTCCGGTTTTTCAAGACGCTGGCAATTAAATCACTCAGCCCTTCCGTGGAGTAGAACTCCGGGCAGATTGGAATGAGGACACTGTCCGCCGCCGTCAGAGCGTTGGTCATAAGGGGGCTGGCAGCCCGGTTGGTGTCGATGATGATGTAGTCGTAGTGAGGGCGAAGCGGAGTAAGAATTTCCTGTAAAAATCGTTCCGTTCCCATTTCAGTGAGCAGGCTGGTTTCCAGTTTAGCAAGACTTTTACTGCCAGGAATCAGATCGACCTTCCCGCACCGCTGAATGTAGGTGCTGGGAGCAGGTAAGTCCTGGTCATCCAGCAGTTTGGCTATGACCC
>JAAWAD010000022.1 GCA_022791995.1 Lawsonibacter sp. | reverse complement strand
GTTACGGGGGCCGCTGGCTGACCCCCTAACCTAAAACAATTCCGTTTGCTTGTTTTCCTAATATATAACGCCCATACACACCACTGCTCCAAAATCTCCCCATAGTTTCGCCTCAGACGGTCTATGCTCTTAATACAGAGCATATCGTCCTTTTTCAGCTTCCGCACCAGACGCTTGTATTGGGGCCGGTCAAAATCTTTGCCAGGCTGCTTGTCCATGTAAACTTTCTCGCCTGTTACGCCAACCTCGCGCAGTGCGATGATTTGCCGGTCCTCATTTTGTTCTCTGGTGCTGACCCTGATATAGCCATATGTACTTGAAATGATTCTCAAACCTCCTTTCGGCGCTGCCAGATGATATCATACCCCAGCGCATCAGCCAATTCCACCAGCATGTGCTGTGCTCCTGGGATACAAATTGCAAAAACGCCAATACCGCAGTTGATTTTTTGGAGAGTTTAGTATATGATAAGGGATATGCTTCCAAATTGAGGTGATTTCGTTTGAGGAAGGATCTTGCTTTACCTGGGCTGGCGGTGGCCGGCGGGCTGGTGGGCTTTGCCCTCCGCTGGTGGCAGCTGGAGACGGCCTACAACCTGGACACCCAGCTCTTTCTGCCTGGACATCCTGCCAGCTGGGCTCTGGTGCTGCTGTCCGGGGCACTGGCCCTGGTTTTTCTGCTGTCCACCCGGTTTCAACGCTGCCCGGAGGACTTTCTTCCCGCTTTCCGCTGCCCCACAGACAGCCATAAGGCGCTCACCGCCGCTGCGGGTTTTCTGTTTCTGGGGGCGGGGGTTCTGGGCCTGCTGGAGGGAATGAACCAGCTGGCCTTGTGGCGTGCCTTTCCTGAATCCAAACTGGTAACCTACCCCCTGGCCCTTCTTCTGGGGGCGGCGCTCTGTTTTCCCACCGGGGTGGGCGTCCTCCTTCTGGGCCGGGACACCTGCCGGGGTATACTCTCCCGCAGCGCCTCCGCGCTGGCGCCCTTTGCCCCTCTCACCGGCCTGATCTGGCTGTTCACCTGTCACCTGGGCCACGGAACCGACCCTGTTCTGATGCGTTACGGCTGGACCCTGGCAGCAGCGGCTCTGTTCACCCTGGCCCACTATGGCAGCGCCGGCTTTCTCTTTGGCCAGCGGCGGCCCAAGTGTACCGCCTTCTGTGCTCTGCTGGGAATTTCCGTTGGAATTCTCTCCCTGGGAAGCCGGCCCAGAGGTCTCGGAAGCTTTGCCCTGAGTTGCCGGCCTACCTGGTACACAATTTTGCTGACCGCTGCCTTTACCCTGTCCGCTCTGGCCCAGGTCCGGGCCCTGCTGCACAACCTCTCCGATCTGCCCTTGCCAGAATTGGAGCGAATGCCTCCCTCGGAGGCGGAGGAGCAGGAGAGGTAATACGTGCCCGCACGGACCGACCTATGAGACAGCCGGCGGACAATGTCCGCCCTTACAACATTCAACGAGGGAGATGCTTGACATGGAAAAGAAACGTTTTTATATCACCACCCCCATCTACTACCCCAGCGATAAGCTGCACATCGGGCACACCTACTGCACCGTGGCCACCGACGCTATGGCCCGGTACAAGCGGCTCACCGGCTGCGAGGTGATGTTCCTCACCGGCACCGACGAGCACGGCCAGAAGATTGAGGACAAGGCCCGGGAGGCCGGCGTCACCCCCCAGCAGTTTGTAGACGGAATTGTTCAGGGAGAGCGGGGGTTTCTGGATCTGTGGAAGCTGATGAACATCAGCAACGACCGCTTTATCCGCACCACTGACGGCTACCATGTCTCCGCTATCCAGAAAATTTTTCGGAAGATGTACGACAACGGGGACATCTACAAGGGGACCTACAAAGGCAAGTACTGCAAGCCCTGCGAGTCCTTCTGGACCGAGTCCCAGCTGGTGGACGGCAAGTGCCCTGACTGCGGCCGCCAGGTTCAGGACGCGGAGGAGGAGGCCTACTTCTTCAAGCTGTCCAAATACGCCGGCAAGGTCCAGCACCTGCTGGAGGACACCGACTTTTTAGAGCCCCGCTCTCGGGTGAACGAGATGGTGAACAACTTTATCAAGCCCGGCCTGGAGGATCTGTGCGTCTCCCGCACCTCCTTCACCTGGGGTATCCCGGTGGATTTCGACCCAGGCCACGTGGTCTATGTGTGGGTGGACGCTCTGTCCAACTATATCACCGCTCTGGGCTATGAAAACGACCAGTATGACGACTACGAGAAGTTCTGGCCCGCTGACGTCCACTTTGTGGGCAAGGAAATCGTCCGCTTCCACTCCATCATCTGGCCCGCCATGCTCATGAGCCTGGGACTGCCCCTGCCCAAGAAGGTCTTTGGCCACGGCTGGCTGCTGCTGGACGGTGGAAAGATGTCCAAATCCAAGGGCAATGTGGTGGACCCCTATATCCTGGCCGAGATGTTTGGCGTGGACGCCCTGCGCTTCTTCCTGCTGCGCACCTTCCCCTTCGGCTCGGACGGCAACTTCTCCAACGAGGCCCTCATCCAGACCATCAACGTGGATCTGGCCAACGACCTGGGCAACCTGCTCTCCCGCACTGTGTCCATGGTGGGCAAGTACTTCGGTGGGCAGCTGCCCAAAGATCAGGCCAGGGACCTGGAAAAGGACAGCGATCTGATTACCGCCATCACCCATCTCCGAGACAAGTATGAGGAGCAGATGGAAAAGTTTTCCTTCCAGAACGCACTGGCGGAAATCTTCAAGGTCATCGACCGGGCCAACAAGTATATCGACGAGAACGCCCCCTGGGTGCTGGCCAAGGATATGGAGGCCAACGGCCCCCGGCTGGCCTTCGTGCTCTACCACCTGCTGGAGACCCTGCGGGTAAGCGCCATCCTGCTGACCCCCTTTATGCCTGCCTCCGCCGCCGAGATTCTGCGCCAGATCGGCGCGGATGAACGGACCTCCACCTGGGAAAGCGCCGTTTCCTGGGCCGCCCTCCCCAAGGACGTCACCGTGATCCGGGGAGAAAATCTGTTCCCCCGCATCGACGCAGAAAAGGCTCTCAAGCAGCTGGAGGAGGCCGCGGAGGCCGCGAAAAAAGCCGCCCTCCCCGCCCTGGAGCTGGAGCCCCAGCTTGCGGAGAAGGTGGACTTCGACACCTTCTGCAAGAGCGACTTCCGGGCGGTGAAGGTGAAGGACTGTCAGCCAGTGAAAAAAAGCGACAAGCTGCTGAAATTCACCCTGGATGACGGCACCGGCACCGACCGGCAGATCCTCTCCGGCATCGCCAGGTGGTACAAGCCGGAGGACCTGATCGGCAAAACCCTGATGGCCATTGTCAACCTGCCCCCCCGGAAGATGATGGGACAGGAGAGCCAGGGAATGCTCATCTCCGCCACCCATACCGAGAAGGGCGAGGAGTGCCTCAACCTTCTCATTCTGGACGACAAAATCCCCGCAGGGGCAAAAATGTGCTGAAACAAGGGGCTTTGCTTCATAAAAACACCGGCGCAGCATCAAGCTGCGCCGGTGTTTTTTCCTGTCTTTCAGCTTTGCCGGGTTCGGAAGGCAAAAAACCGCTGTCCTAGATAGTTCATCACCACAAACAGGCCGGAGCCAGCCAGCATGGTCAGGTTGCCCTGGAGCTGCGAGCTCAGGCCCAGCCCTCCCAGCACCCAGGCTGCGGCAGGCCTGGCCAACCCATAGGCCAGCAGATAACAGACTGCGATATTGACGGCAAACCGGAGCACCACGCCCCAGCCTCTCTCCCGATTGCGGAAGGTAAACCGCTTGTTCAGAAAGAAGCTGACCACACTGCCCGCCATATAGTTGGCGGCAGAGGAGATCCAGTACCCCGCCTCTCCCCAACGGTAGAGGCCCGCCAGATTATAAAGCCCGAACATGGTACTCATGCCCACCAGGGTATTCACGATTCCCACCAGGAAAAAGCGGAACATAGTGGGGTCAAGGATCTTTTTCAGAGTGCTCCTCATGGGCCTGTCCCTCACAGCGGTCGGCCACGATATACCGGGGCCGGTCCTTGATTTCTTCGTAAATCTTCGCAATATAGTAGCCGATGATCCCCAAACAGATCATGAGCACGCTGCCAATCAGCAGCTGAAGGAGAATGACCGTGGTAAAGCCCTCCAGGGCCTGTCCAGTCAGCTTTTTCCACAGGGAATGGATCCCCAGCCCCACCGAGCTCAGGAAGACCGCCGCCCCCAGCAGGGTGACCAGCTGGAGGGGAGCAGCGGAGAAGGAGGCAATGTTGGTCAGGGCGTACCGCACCAAACTGCGCACTGACCACTTGGACTCTCCCTCCTGCCGGGGCTGGACCTCAAACTCCACCTGGGTGGAGGAGAAGCCGATCCAGGAGGACAGCGCACGGAAAAACGCATTCTTCTCCCGCATAGCCAGCAAAACATCCACTGCCCGGCGGTCCAGCAGCTTGAAGTCGGAGGCCCGGGACATATCCACCCCGGCAGCACGGCTGAGAATGGCGTAGAAGCTGCGGGCGGCCAGGGTGTGCAGGGGACTCTCCTTCCCCCGGCTGGTCTTGACGCCCTCTATCACCTGATAGCCCGTCTGCCACAGGCGGTACATATCCACCACCTTCTCCGGCGGGTGTTGAAGGTCGCAGTCCATCACCGCCGCGCAGTCCCCCGCCGCCTGGGCCAGACCGGCGAAGATGGCCGCCTCTTTGCCGAAGTTCCGGGAAAAGCGGATCCCCCGCACCTGGGGCCGGCGGGCGGCCTGGGCCTGCACCGCCGCCCAGGTCCGGTCCCGGGAGCCGTCGTCCACAAAAATCAGCTCATGGCGGATGCCAGCATGACTCAGCAGCCTGCACAGGGTCTCCGCCGCCAAGGGGACGGACCCCTCCTCGTTGTAGGCGGGGAGCACCACGGATAAAAGGCCCTGCTTGCGTTGTTCTTCCATGTCATCTCCTGTTCTCATAGGCCAGCTCATAGTCGGACTTGGGGGTATAGGTCTGGGCCATCCGCACCACCACCCGACCGTCCAACACCTGGACGCTGCCCTGGGCAGGGTAGAGGGGCATGGCCTGGAAAGCGGGGGAGGCGGCAATGGCTTTCATAGTTCCCTCATCCAGCTCCTCCACCGGAAAGTTCAGCCACTGCTCCAGATAGTAGTAGATATGCTTGTTCAGGGTGAGCACCGTGCCTGCGGGGACGCTGTAGTGCTCCACCCGGCGGAAACTCTCCGCTCGCCCGCCCATGATCTGCTCCTGGGGAACGGCCCCCACAATGGCAATCTCCATCCCCGGCTGATAGTCCGGGCAGTCCTCAATCCGGGCCAGCAGGCGGGTGGCATAGCTCTCCGTGGCCCGGTGGGCCTGGGCGGAGGCGGTGTACAGCAGGTTGTTGGTATTCAGGAAGGAACCCAGAAGAATTGCCATTACGGCCAGAGCGGCGGGGACCTCCCCCCGCCCCAGCTCCGACAGGCCGTCGGCCTGGGCAAGGAGCACCAGAGCTGCCAGGTAGACCAGAACAAAGGCGTACTTCATAATGGGGGTGGGAACGGCGTAGGGGCTGAGAATCTGCCCGAAGTTGATCCCCAGAGGCAACAGAGCCAGCATGGCCAGCCCTCCCGCCAGCCGCCAGGGCTCCCAGCCCAGCGTCTTATGCCGGAGCAGAAAGCACCGCAGCCCTGACAGCAGAAGCAGCAGATTCCCTGTCACCATCACCGCCGTGGCAAAGCCGTGGGCCGATGGCAGGAAGAAGAAGGCAATCACCTGCTTGTAGGCCGCCAGGATAAGCCCGGGCAGCTTTTCGATGGGATAGCCCGCACTGGCCTCATCCATCCCCAGGTAGGACAGCAGCTCCAGGTTTTTCACCCGGAGGAACACCAGCAGCACAGCGTAATAGAGGACCGCTCCCGCCGCCAGCATCCCCACCAGCCGCAGCCCCAGGCTCAGGGTGCCCCGGAAGCCGGCCTCGGGGCACAGGGTCTCTCGGAAGACCACCGCCAGGGACAGGCCAATGGCATAGGCGGCGTAGGCCTGGTAGGTCCCCATGGACAAAGCCAGGGCGCATATACCCAGCAGCCACCCCAGCCGTCCCCGCCGAGCCAGCCACACCGAAAGAGCGGCCAGCAGGATGGCAAAGCAGTAGGCCGAGGCGGTGAACAGATAGAGAAAGGTGTACCCCAGACAGGGGAAGGCGGCCATCACCGCCCCCCCCAATCCGGCCAGCACCCGGCTGTCCAGCCCCAGCAGGTCCGCCGTCAGGGCGGCGGCCAGCCCCAGGAAAAGCAGAGACAGCAGGCCGATGGCCATGGGCATCTGGGTGAAGCTGTGGAAGACAGAGGCGCAGTGGAGAAACCACCGCCCGGAGATGGTCATCTGCTGGAGGTCGTAAAGACGGCTCAGGCCGTCGGAGTTGGGAATCAGGTTGGTAAAGGCATAGAGATGGACCAGAAGGCCCGTGATGACACAGGCAAAAAAGGCGGTTCTGGGCCCATGGGGGGTCCGCTGCCACAAGGCGCGGACCCGTTGGTCGATGGTCATGGGGTCTCTCCTTCCAGAGGCGAGTGTAAGGGACAGGTTCTTACCGCAGGACGGCTCCCAACTCTTTCTCCAGGGCGTCCAGGATGGATTTCACATCAGCGTCCGCCTCCTCACTGGTGAGGGAGCGGTCATCGGCCCGAAGGACCAGATTGAAGGCCACTGACTTCTTTCCGTCCGGGATGTTGGCCCCCCGGTAGATATCAAAGAGGGCAACCTCCTTCAGCAGGTCTCCGGCCCCCTGGCGGATGATCCGCTCCAGGCTGCCGACCGAGACCTCCTCTCCGCACACCAGGGCGATGTCCCGTGTGACCGAGGGGAACTTGGGCAGGGGAACATACTCCGGGTCGGGTCCGTGGGTGACCATCAGGGCATCCAGGCTCAGCTCGGCGCAGTAGAGCTCAGCATCCACCCCGTAATTCTGGGCCACCTGGGGGTGGATCTGCCCGAAGACGCCGATGCAGTGCTCCCCGCTCCACACGCAGGCACAGCGGCCGGGGTGGTAGGAGTGGTCGTCGGTGCAGGGCTCAAAGCGGATATCCCGGGCCCGGGTGTCCTTCAGAATGGCCTCCACAACGCCCTTCAAGGAAAAAAAGTCCGCCCCTTCTCCATAGGCCCCCAGGGTGAGCAGCTTGGCCTCATTGGCCAGACCATCGGCTCCGCCCTTCTGATAGATACGGCCCAGCTCATACAGCCGCACATTCTTGTTTCGGTAGTTGAAGTTTCGGGCCAGCACCTCCAGCATGGAGGGCAGGGTACTGGTGCGCATGATGGAGGTATCCTCTCCCAGGGGGTTCAGGATCTTAAAGGAGTCCCGGCGGAAGTCGTCCTCCGGCCAGAGGATTTTGTCGTAAGCGGCGGGAGAGATGAAGGAGTAGGTAATAATCTCGTCATAGCCCACAGCCCGGCACAGGCTGCCCAGCCGCTGCTCCAGCCGCTGTTCGAAGGAGTAGCCCCCCCGGGTAGTCTCTCCCCGAACCAGGGTGCAGGGAATGTTGTTGTAGCCGTGGAACCGGGCCACTTCCTCTGCCAGGTCAGCCATGCCCACCACATCGCCCCGCCATGAGGGGACCTGGATCATGCCCCGTTTCTTGGTGGTGGTGAAGCCCAGCTTCTGGAGGATGGTGTACATCACATTCTCCGACACATCAGTGCCCAGCAGGGCGTTGATCTTGTTGGGCTCCAGGGGCAGAACCCGGGGCTGGGGCACATAATTAAGCACGTCGATAACCCCGTCCAGTACCTCTCCGGCCCCCAGCAGCTCCACTAGCTCACAGGCCCGGTTGACGGCGGGGAGGGTGTTCATGGGGTCCAGGCCCTTCTCGAACTTGGCGCTGGCCTCGGTACGCATCCCCAGGGCCAGAGCCCCCTTTCGGATGCAGGTCCCGTCAAAGCAGGCTGACTCGAAGACCACGTCGGCGGTGTCGGCCACAATCTCTGAGTTCAGGCCCCCCATGATGCCAGCCAGACCCACCGCCCGGGTCTCGTCGGCGATGACCAGATGGTTGGCGGTCAGGGTGTGCTCCTTGCCGTCCAGGGTGGTGAGCTTCTCCCCCTCCTCTGCCCGGCGGACGATGATTTTGCCGCCGTTGACATAACGGTAATCAAAGGCGTGCATAGGCTGACCGTACTCCAGCATGACGTAGTTGGTGATATCCACGATGTTGTTGATGGGCCGGACCCCCATGGCCCGCAGCCGTTCCCG